>CAMWXO010000057.1 GCA_947178245.1 uncultured Porphyromonadaceae bacterium | reverse complement strand
TATCTCTCTGCTATAGAATTTTATAAAAAGAATGGTTTTAAAGTCCTTTCTGAAAAAATAATCGGCGACCATACTCGACTCATGTTTTTCGACATGATGGAACTTGAGTAATAATCATTAATTGAAGTAACCGGAGTAGCCAACGTCCCCAACATCAAGTTCCACTTCAACTGAGTTCCGGAGATTGCGGTGCGAACGCAGTGAGCAAAATATCTCCCAATTAATAAACTTTACGGTTATCCCTTTTTGCTTATAAGAGTGGGGTGTCAGGCAGAATACCGCGGAGGGGGAGGGGAATGGATGGTGTCCGGGCGGAAGATAAGAAAAAAATGCAAAAAGGGTGGATAATCAAGCGAAATTTACTAATTTTGCAATATGATTAAAGCAGCCTTGATAGATATGGACGGAGTCCTCTACGACTCCATGAAGTACCACACCCTCGGATGGAAGCGGATGATGGAGGCCCACGGCGTGGAATGCACGCGCGACGAGTTTTATCTCTATGAGGGGATGACCGGCCCCACTACCATCGATCTCGTATGGCAACGCCAGTTCGGACATCCGTGCGATCCGGAGATGCGTAAGGCCCTCTACGATGAGAAAACCCGCATTTTTAAGGAAATCGGCGGCAACGAGCCTATGCCGGGCGCGATGAGAATGCTCCGCACCCTCTGCGACCGCGGTGTGCGCTGCGTAGTGGTGACAGGCAGCGGGCAGCGCTCGCTCATCGACAATATACGCAAGGATTATCCGGATATCTTTGCCGAGGGAATGATGGTGACGGCTCTCGACGTGACGAAAGGGAAGCCCGATCCGGAGCCCTATCTTAAGGGGCTTGAGAAAGCCGGAGTCAGGGCTGACGAGGCCATAGTGGTGGAGAATGCTCCTCTCGGAGTGCGTGCCGGCGTCGCGGCCGGAATAGCCACGATGGCCGTATGCACCGGCCCTATTCCCGGGAAGAATTTCGAGGATGAAGGGGCATGGGGCATATTCCCGTCGATGGAGGAGTTTGCTGATATGCTTCCGCTCGTGCTCGACCTGCTCGACGCGGAGTCGCCTTATCTGCTTGCCGACAGCAACACGGCCCCATTGGTGGCCGACCGGCTCGCCCTTCAGGTTCCGATGCTGGCCGCGGTGCCGCGCTGCGTGATTCCTGCCGGCGACGACCATAAGGATATGGATTCGCTCGCCAAAGTGTGGCGGATGCTTTCGGAGCAGGGTGCCACGCGCCGCTCCACTCTCTTCAATATCGGAGGCGGCATGGTGACCGACCTCGGAGGATTCGCGGCGGCCACTTTCAAGCGTGGTATGGCGTGTGTCAATGTGCCCACATCACTGCTCGGCATGGTGGATGCGGCCACCGGGGGGAAGACCGGTATCAACTTCGACGGACTTAAAAACGAAGTGGGCGCTTTCTCAATGCCGAAGGATGTGGTGATAATCCCCTCCACTCTCGACACCCTCCCGGCTGCCGAGATCCTGTCGGGATATGCCGAAATGCTGAAGACTGCGCTCATAGCCGACGGCGCGATGTATGAAGCGCTGCTCGATATAGACCGCTTTTTAGGAAATCCCCGGGAACTTATGCCCTGGATAAGGCGATGTATAGATATCAAGACCGGCGTTACGGAACGCGATCCGAAAGAGAAAGGGGAGCGGAAGATACTGAATTTCGGCCACACGGCGGGCCACGCCTTCGAGTCGCTTGCGCTGATGGGTGGCAGGCCGGTGGGCCACGGCGTGGCCGTAGCCCACGGGTTGCTGTGGGAGCTGATACTCTCCGCCATCTCATGCAAGGAGGAGAGGGGAGGATCGGCACTTGATACGTCGCTGCTCTATCCGTATTCCGAACTGCTGAAGTCGCATTATCCGGCGCTCGGGGTGACGTGTGCCGACTTCGATAGCCTGATTGATGTGATGCGCCACGACAAGAAGAATCCGGTGGCCGGCCGGATCAATTTCACTCTTATCGACAGCCCCGGCGTGCCGCGTTGGGACATGTATCCCCCGGAAGAGGATATCCGCGCGGCCTTCGAGATCTACGGAGATCTCACCGGTCAGGTATCATCAAAGACATCTCACGCATGAAGAAATTTCTGCAATACGCTGTCCCCGTAGCCCTCTCGGCGTTGCTTCTATGGTACCTCTTCAGGAAGGTGAACTTTCACGACACCATAGAGATAGCGAGCCACGGGGTAGACTATTGGTGGATTCTGGCCGCCATGGGGATCAGTGTCTTCTCACACGTGTTCCGGGCCTTGCGCTGGCGTCTTCAGCTCGATGCCCTGCATGTCAGGACTGACCTGCTCGATCTCGTCTGCAGCATTTTCGGCTGCTATGCTCTCAATCTCGTTCTTCCACGTGTAGGCGAGATATGGAGGTGCACATTCGTGGCGCGGCGCTCGAAGTCTCCGCTTACCACCGTGATGGGGTCGATGGTTGCCGATCGCCTGAGCGACACGCTGATGGTGCTCGCCCTGACTCTCCTGACGTTTGTGGCGGCTGCCGGGGCCCTGACGGCATTCATTGAGAAATATTCGATAGGAGCCGATATGCTGAGGCTGCTCTATTCGCCGCTGCCGTGGGTTGCCGCTGCCATCTGCGTGCTTATCGCATGGTGGCTTCTGCGCAGATACGCGGAGAGCCGTCCGGTCAGGAAGATACGGCAGTGGTCGGCTGAGCTGTGGAAGGGCTTCGCCGTGGTGGTGACGATGCCCGGGCGATGGCGGTTTCTGCTGCTGACGCTGGCGATATGGGGATGCTATTTCGTGCAGCTTTATGTGGCGTTCTATGCCTTCGGGTTCACCCGCGCGCTCTGTCATGCTCCGGGGCTGGCTTGGGGGTTTCTGCCCTGCCTGGTGGCTTTTGTGTTCTCTTCGATAGGGATGGCCGTGCCGAGCAACGGCGGACTGGGCCCCTGGAATATAGCCATAATGTTCGGACTTGCAATCTACGGAGTGAGCGACACCGAGGGCGCCGCTTTCTCTATCCTGCAGTGGAGCGGGCAGACCGTGATGCTGATCATACTGGGAATATTCACTGCGGTCAGGATTGGAATGACATCCGGCCTTCAAAAATCTACTAACGACTGACAAGACGATGATATTCGACGACGATAAGCGCCCGGAGGAGGACTACGACGACGAACTCTGGGATAAGGAGGACGACGGCATCTTCATCACCGACGATGAAGACTCCGGAACTGACGATCAGGATGAGGATCGGCCCGATGAAAGGGACGTCCCGACTTCTTTCGGCCAGGCCCGTGAGCAGGCCGCCGGGGATGGCGGCGCCGGGGATGAGACCGGCGCCCCCGCTGAGGAGGAAGATGATTATTATTCCGACCCGGCCCCCCGCGGGGATGAGGGAAAGAAGCGCTCCGGACTCTTCGGCCTTGGGCGCCACGGCGACGATGAGGACGGCGACAATGATTTCTACACATCGGATGCCGAGCCCCCGAAACCCCCGAAGCAGCCCAAACCCACTCTCGACCCTGAGGATCCGGACTATTGGATAGAGGAGGAGTCTGACATCGCCTCCATAATCAATACGGGCCGCACGGCCTGGAAATGGTGGCTCTCGGCCGCGGCCGTAGTGCTTCTGCTGATAGCGGGGTGCTGGGTATGGTTCATGCGTCCCTACGTGGATGATGCAGTGAAATATGGCTATATCAAGACGATGGAGCGCCGCGGCTCGCTGGTGAAGACCTTCGAGGGAGTGCTGATTCCATACAGGGAACTGGGCGATCCGACTCCAATGTATTTCGAGGAGATACCTTTCAGTGTGGAGAGCGATTCGCTCGCCGCCTGCATGAAAAGGATGATGCTCGGATGCGTGCCGGTGAGGGTGGAATATAAATGCTACCGCAAGCCGTTGCCCTGGAAAGGCGATGCCCGCATGATAGTGGTGAAGGCCGACACTGCCGACGTCACGAAGATTCTTCCTCCCGAATATCAGTGGCGACATGACTGACCGTAGACTCCATATCAGGCCCTTTCCCCGGTTTGCTTTCATCAACCGTATTCGTTGAACTTGCGATACTTCAGTTAGTGAGACTTATGAAAATCAACAGACATATATCCATCCTCGCAGGGGGCGCCGCAGCGTTGCTCTCGCTATGGGGATGCGCTTCTATCGGTAGCCCCTCGGGTGGTGCGCGCGACGAGGATCCGCCGCGTTTCGTGTCGGCTAATCCCAAGCCGGGCTCCACCAATGTGGATCCGAGCAATATCTATCTTGACTTCAATGAACTCGTGAACGTGAAGGATGCGTTTGAGAAAGTGGTGCTCTCGCCTCCCGGCAAGTCAACACCCAGAGTGACGACGCGCGGACGGAGGGTGGTGGTGAACATCACCGACACTTTGCTTCCAAACACGACCTATACCATCGACTTCGGCGATGCCATAGAAGACAATAACGAGGGCAACAAACTGTCTTCTTTCGCCTATACTTTTTCTACGGGCGAGACGCTTGACTCGCTGAGGATTTCGGGCATGGTGCTCGGTGCCGAAGATATGGAGCCGCAGCAGGGTGTCTTCGTGGGCGCATACACGTCTGACTCCGACACCGCTTTCACCCGCATGCCGTTTGAGCGCCTCGCACGCACTGACGAGTACGGGCGCTTTATACTGCGCGGCCTGCGCGACACCACCTACAGGCTTTTCGCACTGAAAGATCTTGACAATGACCGGCACTATGCCAATCCGGAAGAAGACATGGCATGGTATGCCGATACCATCCGCCCTACATGCGAACGCATTACGGCCACCGACACCATGCGCAATCTCCTCACGGGGGAGATTGACACGATAGTGGAGCGTCAGCGCACGCGGTTTCTGCCCAACAACATTCTGCTGCGCATGTTCAATTCCGGACTCAAGACGCAGTATATGCTCAGCTATACCCGTCCCGACTCGGCGCGCCTGGAGTTTATTTTCAACGCGCCCTCGGCTGTGAGGCCGCGCATCAGGATAGCCAACGATTCCATTTGGCCCGATCCTCTCCTGGCTGAGAGCAGCGTGGGCAATGACACTCTGAAGTTCTGGCTGCCGCGCGAACTCGCCGCGCGCGACACACTGCAGCTCGCACTTGAATTCGAGCGCGAAGACCTCCAGACAGGCCTCGTCAGCACTGCCAACGACACCGTAAAACTGATGAAGCCGAAGCAAAAGGCCTCGAAAAAGAAGGTGGACAAGAAAAAAGTGAACAAGGAGGATTCCGCCAAAGTGTCGGAAGACAGGGATTCGCTGCCGCCCGATTCGGTGCCTCCGGTGCCGGTGCCCACGTTCAAGATCACTGCCAAAGGGCCTGACGTGGACATCTCCCGCCCGTTGGAGATCGAAGTGCCGGTGCCGCTCGCACGTCTCGACTCGGCGGCATTCCGGCTTGAGGAAAATGCCGACACGGTCTGGAAGCCCGTGGCTTCGGCCTACAGGCTCGAGCTGCGCGACACCCTGTCGGAAAGGCGCTTCAAGATTGAATATCCATGGAAGAGGGGAATGACCTACAAGCTGACGGCAGATTCGGTAGCGGCTACCGATATGTATGGCGCTGAAAGCGAGAAACTTTCATACGAGTTCAAGACCAAGCCTGAAGAAGATCTCTCCAATCTTAAGGTCACCCTGCAGGGCCTTGATTCGGTTCCGGCTTTCGTGCAGCTTATCGTATCGGGCGATAAGCCTAAATATACGGCGAAGGTGGTCGATGGAATTGCCGATTTCAAAGGTATCGAATCGGGTAAATACTATATGCGCCTCTATGAGGACTTCAATGGCGACGGAAAGTATACGACCGGGTCTTACAGGCTGCTGCGTTTCTTCAGGGAGGAGGCAGACACCTTAGGGTATGACTCGCTCGTGACGATAGCCCCCGACCTCGTGTATTACTTCCCCAAGACCATCAACGTAAAGAAGAACTGGGATGTGGAGCAGACGTGGAACGTGTTTGAGACCGCGCTCGACCTTCAGAAACCTGATAAACTGAAGAAAAACAAGCCTAAGCGCAACAACCAGAACTCACGTCAGGAAGAAGATGAGGATGAAGAGGACGAAGATGAATTCGGCACGAATCCATTCGCCCCCAACAACCGTAACAGGCGCAACGGCAACAACCGCAACACCAATATGAATAATTCCCGGTTCTGATCGCTTCCCCCTGCCGATTACTCCGAGAGGGAGAATACTACCTGAATCTGCGATTTGCTGTCTACGGGCTTGCCGTCGACAGTAGCCGGCTGCCATGCCGGCATCCCCTTGGCCAGACGCATCGCTTCAGTCTCGAGGTCGGGATCGATGAGCCTTACGATGGCAAATTGGTCGAGTGTGCCGTCGGGCTTGACGTTGAACGACACATGAACCACTCCCTCGATGCAGTTGGAGGCTGCGGCCTGGGGATATTTGAGGTTGGTGGCGAGATATTCATTCAGGGCTGCGGCGCCACCGGGGTATTGTGCTGCGACGGTGTCGGTGGCTTCCTGTGCCATGACAGGAAGGGAGAGTGCCATGCCGGCGATAAGGGCTGCTAATTTCTTCATAATTGTCAATCTTTAGGGATGTTCTGAATACTTAGACAATAGAAACGGCAAAAAGTTACTTCAGATGCTCCATGTCAGTGCCACCGAGAATGAAGTGCCGGTGGTGAGAGGGGAGTTGTAATAGTAATATTTCGGTATGTAGTTCAGAAGATTGTCGATGGTTAGGCCTACGGTGAATCCTTTCGGAAGTGTCTGGGTGAGGTTCAATCCCGTCATGGAGTAGCCCGGATATCGCTGGGTGCGTGCGGCTTCAGGAGAGAACAGCGACATCACGTCTCCCGTCACCGCCGACTGCCATTTGAAGTTGAGCGTGGCAGTGGTGATGAACTCCGGTTTCCATGTCCTGGAGTAGTCTGCCTTGAAGGTAAGCGCATGAGGACGTGTGGGGTTTGCGCGTAGATCGCCTTTCCCGTATACCTCGTGGGTGAATACATATTCTCCGCTGACAGTGAGACCGAACGGAAACGACTTCAGGGCCGAGATGTCTACTCCGGTGAGGTAGAGACGCTTAAGGTTGAGATACTGCAGACCCGCGAGCGACTCGTTCCATAGATAGGAAATGCGGTTGTCCACTATATTGTGGAATGCCATCACCGTGATGTTTCGGCTGCCTTTGAGGTATTCTGCCGATATGCTCAGGTTTTGGCTTGTCTCCGATTTCAGGGCCGGATTGCCGTGAATATGGAATATCCCTGCCATATCGAAGTCCATATACAGTTCCTTGAGGTTGGGAGCGCGGAATCCGGCGGCATAGTTCAGCCGGAGCGCACAGTTGCCTTTTCCGGGACGCCAGAGCATGCTCAATTTAGGCGATAGCCTGTTGGCGCACGACGCTGAGAACCTGTCGTATCTCAGGGCCGGCACGAGCCAGATGCCGTTTGCGGGGTGCCAGTCCCATTGGAAGTAGGCGTCGAGGTTTGTCTGCGAATGTGAGCCTGCATCAAACTCATAGCTCATCAGATAGTCGTTGAGCCAGTCGGCGCCCGCGGTAAGTGTCCCCGTCTCTGCAAACTCGTGTGAATATTGCAGGCTGATGGTATTCTGGCGGTTGCGGTAGTCACGTGTCTGCCGCCCGGTATCTATCACGTAGTCATATTTGTCGTATGTGTCGAATGAGTATCGGGCTATGAAATCGCGCCATCTGCCCGAGATTCCGGCCGAAATATCGGCGTAGCGTTCATGAGTGGCGTTGGTGCTGTTGCGCTGCCGCCAAAAATAACCTGCTCTTGCAGTGAGCGATGCCTCCTTGCTGAAAGTGATTGTGGCGCGATCCTTTATGTTCCAGCTGTGGGTGGCGTAGGCCTTGCTGAAATCGCCAATGTTGGGAAAGTGTATCTCCCCCTGCGAGTCCAACCGCGCATCTAAGGAGTTGGCTATCTTTCTTTTCCTGTATGTGGCGAGTGCGCCGTAACTCTGTAGGGAATGACTGCCGTAGCGGGCATTAAGCTTTATGTGGGATCCTTCTTTCGGTTTTGCTGAGATGATGTTTACCACGCCTCCGGTGGCGTTCGAGCCATAGAGCGATGAGGCCGCGCCTTTCACGATCTCCACTCTCTCCACATTCTGGAGATTGAGGCGCGAATAGTCGGGATTGTCAAGGGTCTCTCCGGCCATACGCTCCCCGTCGAGCAGGAACAGGATGCCTCCACCACCGAATCCCGACATGTTGATCTGCGGATTCTGCGCCATGCCGAGTGAGAATTCCACTCCCGGAAGTTGCTGCTCGAGCAGACCTCCTATGTCGGTCTGTGCGCTTCTTGAGATGTCGGCCGACGTCAGCACGCGGGTCACGACCGGTGTCTCCTTCAGAAGTTTGGGTGTGCGGGTGGCTGTCACCACTACCGTCTCGAGGGTGTCGGGTGTGGAAACGATAAGGTCGGGAGCAGAGCCGCTGACTCCGCTCCCGGCCAATAAAGCCATTATCAATCCGGAGATTACCAAGTTAACGAACTTGAGTAGGACATTCCTTTAAACGAATAACTGATATCCATCGGCATCTCGCCGGGTTTGACAGTGTATGAAATCGCCGCACTGGCCCCGATCTTGCCCTGGATGCTTCCGCTGTATGTAACGCCGTTCA
>CAMWXO010000056.1 GCA_947178245.1 uncultured Porphyromonadaceae bacterium | reverse complement strand
TCTAAAATCTAAAATAACTAAACTTCTTAAACACCTAAACTTTTAAACTAATTTAGTTGAGCTTGCGAAACTTAAATTACTTATATTAATTAAACAAATTATTCAATCTTTCTGTTTATTGCGGGTCTCCGTCAGGAAATAATATGGAGGCCATTCCTTACGTTGTTATTATGTAACAATACAACCTGCATTATGATTCCAACCATCAGAAAGACACTTCTCGCCGTAGCGATAGCTCTCGGCGCATCGTCGGCCTCTGCCGACTACGCTAAGTATTATGAAAATCTTCCGGTAGCACTTCAGCCCGTGAAGGATGTGAAGTTTCCCGACTATAAAGTAGACCTGCGCGATTTCGGAGCGGTGAGCGACGGCGTGACGCTCAACACCGCTGCCTTTGCTGATGCCATGGCCCATCTCGCCTCGAAAGGGGGCGGAGTGCTCTGCGTTCCGGAGGGTATATGGTATACCGGGCCGATACAGTTTGAAAGCAACATCAACCTTCATCTCGAGCGCGGAGCCCTGATTCTCTTCAGCGATAATCTGGCCGACTATCCGACTCTGAAATCGGACTGGGAGGGCCTATCCACCTATCGCGCCATGTCTCCCCTCTCGGCCAGAGGCAAGACCAACGTGGGTATCACCGGCGAAGGCACCATCAACGGAAATGGCCAGAGCTGGCGACCGGTGAAGAAGATGAAGATGACCGATGCCCAGTGGAAGAAACTTTGCCAGACCGGATGCGTCAATGAGAAGGGTGATGTATGGTTTCCCAACGAGAAGGTGCTGAAGGTATATAATGATAAGTCCATACAGGAGAAGGTGCATTCCGGAGATGCCGAAGCCCTGGCTGAGGCTCATGACTTCCTGCGCCCTGTGCTGCTTTCATTCATAGGATGCCGCAATGTGCTGCTTCAGGGCGTGACTTTCGAGAACTCCCCGGCCTGGAACGTGCATCCGCTCCTCTGCGAGAACCTTATAGTGGATAATGTGAATATCCGCAATCCGTGGTATGCCCAGAACGGCGACGGAATCGACATTGAATCGTGCACCGGCGTGCTTCTCGTCAACAGCAGTTTCGACGTAGGTGATGATGCCATCTGCCTGAAGAGCGGTAAGGATAAGGACGGACGCGAGAGGGGCATACCCTCTTCGGGCGTGCTTATTGAGGGATGCACCGTCTATCACGGACACGGCGGATTCGTCATCGGCAGCGAGATGTCGGGCGGATGTAAGGATATAGTGGCCCGCAACTGCGTCTTCATCGGCACCGACGTGGGCCTGCGCTTCAAGTCTACACGCGGACGCGGAGGCGTGGTGGAGAATATATATGTGGATAATATCAAGATGACCGATATCCCCGGAGAGGCGCTGATTTTCGATATGTATTACGGCATCAAGCCCGGTGCTCCGGTGCCTCCGGTCACTGAAGAGACCCCTTCATTCCGCAATATATTCATCAAAGACGTGACATGCCGCTCGGCAGGACGCGCCGCGCTTTTCAACGGCCTTCCCGAGATGCCCATGAAGAACGTCGTGATTGAAGATTCACGCTTCAGGGCCGACAAGGGTTTCATGCTCAATTACGTAGACGGACTTACACTGAAAAACGTCACCGTAGACGTTCCCGGTGAGAAAATCGTCTACGGTGACGGAGTGGTTGGCGTAAAGATCGATTGAGACTGACAGCCAAATTCTCAATTCTAAATTCTCAATTCTCAATTACCCCCAGTATCTGGTTGGCGGCGGCTTTGGTGTTTACCTTGGAGATGATCTGCTCAACGGTGCCGTCGGGCGAGAGCAGGAAAGTGGTGCGGACGATACCCATGTATTCGCGTCCCGCCATTTTCTTTTTCTGCCATACTCCGGCCAGCTGGCAGAGCGATGTGTCGGTGTCTGCCACAAGCGGAAATTTCAGGCCGAATTTATCCGCGAATTTCTGATGGCTTGCGGCTGAGTCCTTGCTCACTCCTATCACCTGATAGCCTTTGGCCGCCAGCTCATCGAGGCCGTCGTTAAGGCTACATGCCTCGGCTGAGCAGCCGGGGGTGTTGTCCTTGGGATAGAAATAAAGCACTGTCTTCTTTCCGGGGTTGTCGCTGAGTTTCACTTCTTTGCCTTCGGCATCCACTCCGAGGATGTCGGGAAATTTGTCTCCGATATTCATTTGTTATCCGTGTTTAGTATTATTGTTTCCGTGATTCTTGTGTCGGGTATCGGCAGAGATGAGCGCCATCGGCTGATGGCGTCTGTCATGATTCGGCATGCCTGCTCGCTGCCTGCCACAGTGTGGATGTTTCTCCATACTCTGAGCAGTGATTCCGTTTCCTTCGCAAGGGCTGCAGGGTCGCTGATATCGACATTATGATACCTCACGCCATGTTCGTAGGCCATCTTGCGTCCGGCCTCGCTTCCGGCTCCGAATACCGCAACCCGCCAGCCCTGTTTCCTGAACGAGACCGCCGTGTCGTAGCCCTCTCCCTCGGTGCCTCCCGCCACGACCACGCAGCGGGGTGGCGGCGGAGCCGGCTTGCTCCGCTTCGCGTTTGATTTCCCTTTCAGGAAATCCTCCATTCTCCGCTCAAGATAATTATCAGCCATAAAATTCGTATTGTAATACATTAATAACGCAAATTATTCATTATGAATTATGCATTATTGTTACGATAGTGGGGATGGTGGGTGAGGAGTTCCCGGCGCAGACGTGAGCGGTCGAGATGCACGTAGATCTGGGTGGTCTCGAGCGATTCATGTCCGAGTAGTTCCTGAATCACCCTTAGCGATGCCCCTCCTTCGAGAAGATGAGTGGCGAAGGAATGCCTCATCGTATGGGGCGAGACGCGCTTCGTGATTCCTGCAAGGTCGGCGAGTTCCTTTATGATGTAGAACACCATGACGCGCGAGAGTCGCCCTCCGCGGCGGTTGAGAAAGATCACGTCCTGTGCATCCTGTTTGATATTGAGCTCTCGCCGCTTTGGCAGATATTCGCGTATAAGGTCGAGCGCGAGAGGGGAGACCGGCACAATGCGCTGCTTGCTCCCCTTGCCTTCCACTATCAGGCATCCGTCGTCGAAACTGAGGCGGGAAAGGCGTGCGTCGGTAAGTTCGGAGACACGCAGACCGCTGCCATAAAGCATCTCGATTATAGCGTGGTTGCGCAGCGATTCCTCTTTCTCCTCGGGCAGCCGGGCTATCATACGGTCTATCTCCTCGGTGGAGAGGACTTCGGGCAGATGTCTGCCCAATTTGGGCGACTCAAGAAGCTCGGTGGGATCTGTCTCCACCGCCGAGATGAGTTTCAGATATTTGAAATAGCTGCGTATCCCCGAGAGCATGCGGGCCTGGCTGCGCGGGCCTATCCCCATCTCGCGCAGTGTGCAGAGGAAGCCGTGCAGGTCGGGCTCGGTGACTCCGATATCGGTCTGCCCGTTGTCTTCGAGATAACCGATCAGGGTGTTTACGTCGGAGACGTATGCCTCGACCGTATTGGCCGCCATACCTCGCTCCAGCGCGAGATATGACTCGTAGGCTCTCAGGCGGTCGCGCATCTCATCCATGATTCAGAGCAGGGTGTAGCTTATGGGCTGCATTCCCTCGCGCCATATATATATGGTATATGAGCGGCCTTTCAGGATAAGCGAGGGGTCGGCGGGCATCTCGGCGCCGGAACTTCCGAAATCCACCACCACCGTAGGATGCTCGGCCCGGGTGTCGGGGAGCAGCCCGGCTACTTCGGCGAGCAGCGGGTCGGTTCCGATGGCCAGGATGCTGTCTGAAGGCAGCTGCGCGGCAAGCCTGACGAGAAGCCGCGCCTGCCTGCGCGCACGGGGATGATCGTGGAGCTCATGGTCGATGATGTCGTCGGAATAGTATCCGTAGGCGGCATCGGGCCTGATGCATTCCTTCACTATCCGGTAGGCCAGCGGCGAATGCACGCCATACCCTCTTGTATGGCGCCATCGGTCGATGATCGAGAACGGGCTCATTTCTTTTTCCTGAATGTGAGGGCCGCGCTCGCCAATGTGGCCGCCGCGAGCAGATAGATCAATATCACCGCCACGAGGGCGAGTGTATTGGCCTGCTTCACTGATTCCGGCTCGAAAGTCATCTCTATCACTGAGTCGCCGGCCGGAAGCCGCATGGCGCGGAGCACGTAATTAGCCCGGCCTATCTGACTCTCCTTGCCATTGACGGTGGCCTTCCAGCCCCATGGGAAATATATTTCCGAGAAGAGGGCCACGCCGCCCTTTGCCAGGTGTGCCTTGTAGGTGAGACGGTTGGGTGCGTATGACGTCTCGTAGATGGTATCGCCCGGCTGCATCGGTATCGGAGAGCCTATGACATCGGCCATCTTTTTGTCGGCCACTGCGGTGCGCTTGCTCGTCATTCCGGTTAGGGCGTCCATTTCCTCTTTGGGGCCTGCTACGTAGCGGATGGTGTCGGCTATCCACGCGTTGCCGAAGGCGTCGGGATTTTCCTGATATGAGTCGTCTGAAAGGAAATACTTGGCGTTGAGCATATTGAGCGCGTAAGGGTTGTTCTGCCTTATCTGGTGCTCGATCAGGTCGTTGTAGCGTGTCAGCTTGGCGGCGTGGTATCCGCCGATGGTCTTGTGGAAATAACTGCTTCGGGCGGAGGAGAAGCCCGGGATGTCAAACACCCTGTAGTTGGTGGTGTCGCGGAGTATGGCGAGGTCGGCGGGTGTGGCTACGAAGGCTGCCTCGTCGCTCTCCGCCGTCAGGAAATTGTCGCTGTCCACGTAGCGCTTGTCTACAGAGAATAGGTCGATAAGCGCCACCACAGCCATGCCGCACACGAGCACCGTGGCGTTCTTGATCACCTTCTTGTCCCAGAGCAGGAGGAGGGCAGAGCCCATTATGATGAAGAGCAGCGAGCGGAGCGAGTCAGACGAGACGAGCCCCAGACGTCCGGCCGAGATGGCCTGCATCACGTTGGAATAGGCCGGATTGGAGAAGACTCCGGCTTCACGCAGATACTCGGTCTCGTTTGCAGAATATGGGTCTCCGAAGATGGAGGGTGTGAGCCATCCGAGCAAGCATATCAGGGCGCCTCCGCCCATGACGCAGATCACAGTCCATTTGTTCTTCTCCATGAAGCCCTCGGTGGTGACTATCTTGCGCACGCAGAGCGCTGCGAGAAGCGGAATGCAGAATTCCACCACCACAAGTATTGAACTCGGCGTGCGGAACTTGTTGTAGCCGGGGAAGTGGTCGATCATGAAGTCGGTCAGGGCGCTGAAATTATGGCCCCAGCTCAGGAAGATGGCTATGACCGACGATATGAACAGGGCCCATTTGAGCGGCGTCTCCCACTTGCCTTCCACCACAAACATGCCCAGGATGGCGAGCAGAAGCACGAACGCTCCTACATATACGGGGCCGTTGGTCATGGGCTGGTCGCCGAAATATTGAGAGAACTGGTTGGCAAACTGCACCTCCTCGGGCCTCAGATATCGGTCGGCGCCCATGTCGGTCTCTGTGACTGGAAGCAGCCGGTTTTCGCCGGCTACGGGCTTCAGGGTGGCGCCCCCTTTCACATTAGGGATAAGCAGCGACCATGTCTCGCCGATGCCGTAGCTCCACGCGGTGATAGCCTCCCGGCTCATTCCGGCCGAGGTGTCGGCGGAGCCTTCCGCAGGGATGTCGGTGGCACGTCCGCGCACTGTCTCTTTGCTGTATTCAAGAGAGTTGTAGAGGCTCGGAGCGTTGGCTGCCACTCCTATGATGCCGGCCAGTGCCACTACGAGGGTGCTCACGGCCCATTTTCCCACAGCCTTATCTCGAATGGAGATCCATAGCCATGCGAGAGCGATGGCAAGCATCACTATCATGAAATAGTAAGACATCTGCGGGTGGTTGCTCATGAGCTGCAGGGCGGCGAAGAGGGCTGTGATTGTAGCTCCGGCCAGGCGCCTGCCGCGATACACGAGCACCATGCCTCCTATCGTCGGCGGTATGTAGCAGAGTGTCAGGAATTTCCAGATATGTCCGGCTCCGATTATGATGATGAAGTAAGAAGAGAAGCCCCAAGCCAGCGAAGCGAACAGCGACTCGCTCCATCTCAGCCCGAGGCATAGACACATTATATAGAAGCCGAGCATCATGCCGAAGAGAAGATTGGCGGGCGACGGGAGCCCGAGCATATAGACGCTCTGAATCCACGTCAGCAGGTCGTTGGCCGGATATGAGGGCGAGATCTGGAAGTTGGGCATGCCTCCGAAGAGGGAGTTGGTCCAGCGTGTGGTCTCGCCGGTGGTCTCATTGAATACCTGTCCTTCGTGTCCGTTGGCGAGTCCCTGCTGAATATCGTGCTGCTGTAGCACCCTCCCCTCCATCGCGTCGGGGAAGAAAAACATAAAGGCGACAACTGCCATAAGCAGAGCCGCCACTATGCAGATGATCGTGGTCTTTTTATTTTCCATCAGGTGTGGTGTCAAGTTTGATCTGTCGGTTCATCGACTGCTCGAGTGAGATGAGAGTTTCTGTCTCGGTCACTCCCTTTATGTGCTGGATGCGGTCGTTGAGCAGTTCCATCAGGTGCTGGTTGTCGCGTGCGAACACTTTCATCAGCATTGAGTAGGGGCCTGTGGTGAAGTGGCATTCCACTACCTCGGGGATATTTTCCAGGTCGGCCACCACACCGCGGTACATGGATCCTTTCTCAAGCTTCACTCCCACGTAGGTGCAGGTGTTGTAGCCAAGCTTTTTTGGGTCTACGTCATAGCCTGATCCGATGATGACTCCCATCTCTATGAGGCGCTGGATGCGCTGATGGATGGCGGCACGGGATACGCCGCATACGATGGCAACGTCTTTCGATGGCGTGCGGGCGTTGTTCATGATGATGTTTAGGATCTTTCTATCCAGATTGTCGACCTTTTCCATGATTTTAGATGTCTTTTCTGTGGTTTCTTAGGTTGATTGCAGGGGCAGGATATACTATTCTGCTCCTTTGGAGTTCTTGACATTGCAAAGTTAAGATAAAAAATGCAATTTTCCAACAAAAGGAGCAAAAAAAAGTAGCAAATGGTTATTTAATTCTTGATTTGGCAAACGAGCCCGCTATTGCGGCGCAGACGCAGGCTATTGCCGCGAGCGGCACGAGGGTGATGAGGATGTCTGAGGCCTGAAGCTCCACGGGGTAGGGGAGGTCGGAGCCGTCGACGCTTCCGTTGGCTATGGTGATGAAGCCGAAATGCTGCTGCAGCAGGCAGAGCGCCGAGCCGAGCAGAAGGCCGGCCGCGCCGCCGATGGCGCTTACGAGCAGGCTCTCCCATCTGAACACTGAGGCTATGCGCGGGCGCGACATCCCGATGGCCGCCAGCGTCTGCAGATTGTCTTGCTTCTCGAGCACCAGTATCGAGAGCGTGGAGATGATGTTGAATGATGCGATCACGAGTATGAAGAAAAGAAGAAGGAAAGTCATCCACTTCTCTATCTTCACCATGCGGAAGTTTATCTCCTGCTGCATCAGGCGGTCTTTGACTATGTATTTCGAGCCCGCTTTCCGGGCCACTGCGTCAAGCACCGCGCCTATGTCGGCTCCGGGAGCCGTCTTTATCTCGATGGCGGTGGCCTCGCTGTCGTAGAGAAGCAGGTCGCGCACGAAAGAAATGTCGGTGAATATGGTGTTTTCGTCGTAAGCCTCCTGCAGCGACTGGAATATGTCGGCCACATAGAGTGAATCCATCACGAATGCCGCCGCCGGATTGGCCGGGTTAAACCGTCCGAGCCTCTTTGGGGCGAACACCATTAGGGGAGCGCCGAGTTCGAAGAGTCCGAGCTTGTAGGCCGCGCCTATCGAGACGCATCCCGACGTCTGCTCTCCGTCGGCGACGAGTGCGCCGAGCCCTTCTCCTCCGCCGATGCGGAGAGAGTCGAGGTTGGTGACGCGGGCATATTCCTGCGGTATTATTCCCTTGAGCGTCACGGGAGTCTCGCGGCCGGCATAGAAGCCCAGGGCGTTGTCGGTCAGCGTCGGTGTGGCCACGGCCACTCCCTTCACCTTCCCGAGCTCGACGGCGAGCGAGTCGCCGTCGGGTATGGTCTTTCCCTGCCGGGGTGTCACCATCAGGTCGGGCGACATCTGGTCGAGCCTGCCGGCAAGCACCGACTGGAATCCGTTGAACACCGACAGCACGCACACCACGGCGGCGGTGGCCACGGCGACCCCCGCCACCGAAACGTAAGCGATAGCGTTTACAGCGCTGTGCGATTTCTTTCCGAAAAGATACCGCAGCGCGATCAGCAGTGATGTGGATTTCAATTTCTGGCTTTCTTCAGATCGTCGGGGTCTACATAGTCGTCGGCGGTGCCCAGGATGGGGTCGGAGGCGAGAAGCCTGTCGATGTTCTCGGCATAGTCGAGCGAGTCATCGAGGAAGAAACTCAGGTCGGGGCATTTGCGGAGCACCTGCTTCACCGACTGGGCGAGCTCATAGCGCACCGTCTTGCTCTGGGCCTTGATGTTGGCGAGAATCTCGGCCGAGCGCTCGGGCGGGAAGATGCTGAGATATGCTTTCGCTACCGATAGGTCGGGAGATACTTTCACTCCGCTTACTGAAACGAGCACATTGCCCATCGCCGCAGTCTGGCGGCGGAAAATCTCGCTGAGATCTTTCTGGATGAGGCGTGCTATCTTGGCT
>CAMWXO010000055.1 GCA_947178245.1 uncultured Porphyromonadaceae bacterium | reverse complement strand
TTATGAGATAGTCGGTTTCTGTTTCCGTAGTATAGAAAGGATAGAAACCATGTCTCAGATATTTATGGAAGAGCGGGAGCACATCAATCCGCGCCGCAATTTCCGAGGCAATACGTATATGGTCGTACAGTATATCCTGCAGACTGTGTGGCTGCAACTTTATCCCCTGAAATTCAAGAAACTCACGGAAGGACAGACCTCTCATGTCGTATAGCAGGCAACGCCGAGAGAGATCGGCTATGGAATGGTCGATGATCAGCAAGGAACTTCCGGTAAAGGCAACCCTGATATTGGGAAAGAAATCATATAGATTCTTCATTTGACGTTCCCATCCGGGCATTCTATGCACCTCATCGATGAAGAGATGTGTGATCCCTTCCGCTTCTGCCATCTCTCCGAGGTCAGTCAGGCTATGGCTGGCAAACCATAAGTCGTCGAGTGAGACATACAATGCTTTTGATGTGTCAGGAAAAGAAAGTTTGATGCGTTGAAGTAGAAGCGTGGTCTTGCCTACTCCGCGCGCACCCTTTATTCCGACGAGTCGAGTATCCCACGATATCCTGTGATATATTTCCCGAACATGTTTGGTTGAGGTAAGTTTCAGGAGACGACGATATTTGCGTATGAGGGTTTCCATAAGTCAGATCTTTTTAGACTGCAAAGATAATAAAAAAATGATTATTGCAATAATCATTTCGGAAAAATCATCATTGTAATAATCATTGCGTGAAAACCATCATTGTAATAATCATTTTGCGAGAATCATCATTGTAATAATGGCACAAGCCGAAATACCGGTGCATATAATCTTAATTTCAAGCAGACGTGGCACGCCACACCCCTACACTTCTGACTAATATTCAGCAACAAACACAGGGACATCGCGTGCGAAATTTCACACTTTAGAATATGGCTGCACTCAACTCCCATCCTAACTTACGGATTTGATTGAGTATGAACTGCTCGGATTCCTCAGAAGGCTTCTTAAAGCCGTTGATATAGTTTCGTAATAATGAGGGATTAATTCCTATGGATTTAGCAAATTCAGGGATGTTTATTTCTCTATGTGTGAGGAAAAATTGCTGTAACGGTGAAGGCTCGGCATCTTCATACTTAAAACTTTCAAAACTAATGTCTTCGTCAAGATTTCTCCAATGAATACCCCCAAGTCCGAACCTATACTGAGCCTTTTGCGCCTCATCTGCCGCTTTAAGACGCGGATACCACAGCAGGGATTGACGGTAGGTATTTCCCTCATCGTCCCTACCATATATATAATCCTTGTCAAACCAAATCTCAACTATCTTCATAGGCTTAATGATCAATTAAAATATTCGTTCCATCTTCTTATGATCAAGTCTGCGTTGTCGTCCACGGCAGTCTTGATCTTCTTAAGATCATTCGTTTTGAGATTATACTTTTCCTTCAAACTGAATTTTGAGCCGTCCCATTCGAATTTGGCCATGGCATCTTTCCCTTCCACATGTATATGCGGAGGCTCATGTTCCTTACTATAGAAGAAGAAAGAGAAGCCTAAAAATCTCAGGCATTTTGATGCTTTTTACATTTCAAATGCAAATATAATTCTTTTTTTTTGAAATTGAGATATTCTTCTGAGTGAAATTTACAAATATTTAATTGAGAGAAGAAATACTCATTTTAAGTATTGCCGCAAAAAATAATTATTATTAACTTTGCATGGGGAAAACCCACCTGATTGAATATGACTACAGAAAAAATCACAAAGTACTTGCCCTCACACAGCATGAGGCAGCTGATCAGCGACAACGCCATGCTGCTGCCGGCCATAAGCAGATTTGACATAGCCTTCGGCTTCGGCGACGCTCCGATCAGCCGGGTATGCCGGGACAACGATGTGGATCCCGACACGTTTCTTTGCGTGTGCAATCTTCTGAGCGGGTATGATTATGACGCCTCGTCGATATCGCTCGATTCGCTGATGAGATATCTCGAGCGAGCACATTCATCCATCCTCGAGGTGGAACTGCCCGACATCAAGCATCATCTCATAGATGCCGTCAATCTGAAGGAGACAAATGAAGTGGCGATGCTGCTGATAAGGTTCTACGACGACTACGTGGAGGAGGTGAGGCGACACATGGAATATGAGAACGACATCATCTTCAAGTATGTAAGGAAACTGATGCAGGGAGAGGTCACGCCCGGCTTCAGCATATCGCAGTATTCCACCGGCCACATCGACACCGGAGCGAAACTCAATGATCTGAAAGACATATTCATTCATCACTACAAGCATAAAGACAATGTGCGCCTGAGCAAAGTGCTTCTCTCGATAATAGAATGCGAGCAGGACATGCTCTCGCATTTCGAGGTGGAAAGCCGGCTTCTCGTTCCGGCCGCGCTGAAACTGGAGCACAGCATGATGAATGCTGCCAATATTGCGGGCGATGAGAAAGACGCGAAAGAGGAAGATGCCGACTCAGGTGATATTCTGAGTGAGCGCGAGAAAGACATAGTGAGGGGAATCGCACGCGGCAAAGTCAATAAGGAGATAGCCGACGAACTCTGCATCTCCGTGCACACCGTAGCCACCCACCGGCGAAACATCAGCAATAAGCTCGACATCCACAGCACGGCCGGCCTCGCCATCTATGCCATCATCAATCATCTCGTGGAACTCGACGAAGTGAGACCCTGAAAAAGTTTGAGTTCAAATATAATAAAAGCGTAGATGAGGCCATTGAGCAGATCCGGAGCCGAGACTATGCCGGCAGATACACCATGGACTCCAGAAAAATATACCTCATAGCCGCCAATTTCTCTGAAAACAAAGACACGAGGGGTCTTGAATACGAAATCACGGCCAATCCTTAAAGTAAAACTCAGCCAATCCTTAAAGTAAAACTCAGCCAATCCTTAAAGTAAAACTCAGCCAATCCTTAAACCAAATCTCAGCCAATCCTTAAAGTAACACCAACATTACTTTAAAGATATTGATATTGTGCTTTTTTGAGCCATTTCGCTTGCGTGTTTGTTTGTTTTTTATTATCTTTGGCAAAAAATAAGATTATATGAAACTCTTTTTAGAAATCATCGTCGGCTTAGCCTTTTTCATCCCTTTAATAATGGGAGGTCTCGGCATACTTGGCCTGTTCATTGAATATATGACTATCCAGTTTCCAGCCAAAAGTGACGTTAAGACTTTTGAAATCACGATTGAGGATATCAGTAAAAAAGACAACTCAATAAAGAGAGACAACAGAGGAAAGAATGTCAACTTGGAAGATATCGATAACAAAAAGATACTTATTGTCGCGCCTCAGTCACCTAACCGGTGCGATAATTCCTCAAACCTCTTCAGCCTCTCTTCGCGCGACAAAGGAGGGGATGCCTGATTCCGCGCCGCAGGATCTTGTCTTTTATCCCACGGCAGCGGCAGAAGTTGCCGGGACGAGATCTTGAATCCCTTTTTTAAATGTGGCTGTATAATGATAGCTGCTATCGTCCTGGCGCGTTCCCATTCATCACGGTTGCGTCCCTCCGTCATCGCTCTACATTCCAAATGCAACAACACATAGCCTATTCAAATTACGAGCAGTGACAATAAATCAGACGAGGCATTTTCACCGGAAATTTGCGAGATAGCGATTTTTTTTGTACCTTTGAGGCTTAAAAGGATTTCCTCCCGAAATCCCGCCTTAAACTGACTATGACAATCTACTGAACGCTCTATTTTCCATGAAGAAAACATCACTCGCAATAATCGCGCTCTTAGCGCTCGGTGCCTGTGGCAAGAGTCAGCAATCTCCTGCCGGTCAGGAGATAAATGACTCCACGACGCCCCTGCATTTGCTCACTCCCGACTATAAGACACCCTACGGCCGGCTTGAGGCGGACTCCGTGAAGGCCGACATCGACCGGGTATTCGCATATATTGAGGCGGCGACACCGGCTAAGATGACCGACGGGAAAGTGAATCAGGGCACTTATCGCCTGACGAGTTACGAATGGGCCGTGATGTATGACGCCCTGCTCGATGCCGCGCGTATCACGGGCGACAGCAGATATGCCGACTACGTCAGCGACCGCATTGGCTTCCTTGCCTCGGAAGCCGACAAAGCCGGCGACGTGGCAGACGACGGACAGCTGCGTCAGGTGAAGAACCCTCTTACCCTCGACGATGCCGGGGCCATGGCCGGGGCATGGATGCGCGCTTCAATGGCCGACTCCACCCTCAAAATCAGTCCCTACATAGAGCAATACTGGAAAGTGGTGGAAGAGAGTCCAGTGCATCTGCCCGACGGCACCATCGCGCGCAACCGCCCTCACTACAACGCCATCTGGCTCGACGATATGTTTATGGCTCTCCCATCGATGGCCGTACGCAGCCGCTATGCTTCCGATCCGGCGCAACTTGATGCTGCAGCCGACATAGCATCGGGCTTCATCAAGCGCATGTGGATGCCCGAGAAGCAGATATTCCGCCACGGTTATCTCGAAGACGCAGCTCATCAGCCGTCGATGGCATGGGGGCGTGCCAACGGCTGGGCGATCCTGACCTTATGTCAGCTTCTCGACTTCCTTCCGGAAAATCATCCGAAACGGGCCGAGATACTTGATACCTACCGCAAGCATGCCGCAGGGCTCGCCAATCTTCAGGGCATCGACGGCTTCTGGCACCAACTCCTCAACAGGCCGGAGACCTACGAGGAGACTTCAGCCACTGCCATATTCGCCTACGCACTGGCCCACGGAGTGAACGAGGGTTGGCTCGAAGCCACTACTTTCGGGCCGGTGGCGCAACTGGCATGGGAGGCAGTGGCGTCTAAGATCAACGATAAGGGAGAAGTGGAGGGCGTATGTGTCGGCACCGGCATGGGCTTCGACCCCGCATATTACGCCTACCGCCCTGTCAGCGTGAAGGCCGCCCACGGCTACGGCCCCGCTATATGGGCGGGGGCGGAGGTCTACAAGATGCTCAAGGAATCTCATCCCTACATCAACGACAGCGCTGTTCACTATTATGAAGTGGATCCCGAGGCCACCATGCCCATCTTCAGCCTCGACAAAGACGGGAAAGCAATCGAGATTCGCCACTGACACGGCCTTAAGATCATCAATTTATAAAGAAACAAGTCTCAACTCCGATATGAAAAAATCAATTATTGCCATCATTGCCTCAATCATCACTTTTGGAGCCGCCGCCCAGCACACCGACGCATTCATCAAACTGCGCGACGAGAAGAAAACCCATCCGAGAATAGTAGGCATCACCTTTCCGGGCGACGCCGACCGCCTGCAGATGTATAACAGTATCTACGGCCATGGAGCCGTGATCGAAAATCCCTGGGTGGCATATCGAATATATATGGACAACCGGCAGAGCCTCGACCTCTATGTGAAGGCCTCGCCCCGTCTCGAACTTGACGAGACCAACTTCTACACAACTCCCGAACAGATCGAAAATGGCTACGGATGCGACGTGCTCTGGGCAGGGAAATCGATCGCCGCCGGATCTTTCCGCGGATTTCAGAACGGCGAGCCCGTCACGATCGACACCGTGGCGTTCCGCCGCCAGTTCGTGGTTGACGACCATACGGTATCGGTCTATGACAAAGAGTGGATCTTCAACGGTCATCCCATCAATATGTCTCAGACATACAGCATGAATCCCTACTGCCGCGACCTCTTTGTGGAAGTGAAACTGGAGGGCTACACTCCCGATGACATGTTCTGCACCGGCATTCAGAAACTTGAATCGATGAATCAGGGATTTGTGCTTCCCGATGGAGTAGCGGCATCATGGGGCAGCAATGTTCCTGACAAGAACCACCCTGAGTTGGTGGAGCAGGTGGGACTCGGCATAGTCGTGGATCCCGACAACATAGTGGATGTGGAAGAGACAGATCTCAACTACCTTATCCGTGTGCGTCCGGACAAGAACGGCATCATACGCTATAAGGTGATAGCCTGCGGCGACCGCGAGGCGGATGGCTTCAAGGATCCCGCGAAATGGTTTGAGCACGTAAAAAGTCAAAAGTAACAGTCAGATTCAATCACCGATAATGAACACTTCAATCCGGAAGGGAGCCGCACTGCTGACACTTGCCGCCCTTGCCATCTCCACGATGGCTAAAGAGACCGTAAACTTCAATTTCGATTGGAAATTCATGCCCGGCCCTATTCAGGGCGCTGAAGCGCCTGACGCCGACGACACCGGCTGGCAGACGGTGAATCTTCCTCACGATTTCCAGATATCCCAGCCCTGGGTGGCACCCTCGGCCGGCGACACCGGCGACAAGAGCAATGAGATGGCCAACATAGCCAGCAAACTGAGCTCACGCGCTTTCAAGGAGATGGGCGAGGGATGGTATCGCAAGCAATTCACTCCCGATCCATCCTGGAAAGGACAGAGAGTGCTGCTCGATTTTGAAGGAATCATGCTTGTGGGCGATGTCTGGCTCAACGGCGAGAAGATAGGAGGCACCGATTACGGCTATCTGGGCTTCGAATGCGACATAACCGACAAGCTCAAATATGGAGAGCCTAACGTGATAGCCGTGAAAGCGGACACCGGAAAGCCTGAGAACTCAAGATGGTACACAGGCGGAGGACTATTCCGCGACGTGAATATCAAAGTCGGCGATCCGAAACAGTATTTCACGCGCAACTCACTTGCCATCACCACCCCTGTGGCTGATCCGGCACTCTCCACGGTGATTGTGGATGGAGAACTGGCAACGTATGTGAAGGCCGACAGCATCACCGTAGGCATCGAGATTCTCGATAAGGAAGGAAAGAGCGTCTACTCGTCGAAGAAAAATATCTGGAACAACCGGCGCCAGAAAATACGCGAATTCCGGCTCGACAGCATCTCGCTGCCCGACGTCACTCTATGGGACACCGAGAATCCCTACCTCTACACCCTGAAGGCTACGCTCTATCGCCCCGATGGCTCGGTGGCAGACACCGAGACGGAGCGTTTCGGAATTCGCAGCGTGGAATTCTCGCCGGAATTCGGCATGAAGCTCAACGGCAGAAAAGTGCTGCTGAAAGGAATAGCCAATCATCACACACTCGGAGCCCTGGGAGCAGCCGCCTATCCGCGCGCGATGGAAAAACGAATCAAGATGCTGAAGGAGTTCGGTTTCAATCATGTGCGCACGTCGCATAACCCATACAGCGAGTCATTTCTTGATCTCTGCGACGAGAACGGCATCCTCGTGGTGGATGAGCTTTACGACAAATGGACGCAGCAATATGCCGGAGGCCGCACTCCCTGGGAAACACGCTGGCAGAAAGATGTGCCGGAATGGGTGCGACGCGACAGGAATCACCCCAGCGTAGTGTTCTGGAGCCTCGGCAACGAATTGCAGCTTATCCCCGACCTCCCCTTCAACGACTGGGGAGTGACCCCCTATCATCTTCAGAAACAGCTTCTGCAGCGTTACGACTCCACTCGCCTCGTGACGGTGGCCATGCACCCGCGAGGACGCAACGAGCTCACCGATTCTCTCCCCGCTCCCCTCGTGGAGCACACCGACATAGCCGCTTATAATTACAGATACATGTATTTCCCGGGCGACTCAAAGCGCTACCCCTGGATGATATTCTACCAGAGCGAAGCCAACACAAGCAACATGGGCCCGAACTTCTTCGAGATGGATCTTGACAAAGTGATAGGCCTCGCCTACTGGGGCATGATCGACTATCTCGGAGAGTCACAGGGCTGGCCGGAGAAAGGATGGACTCAGGGAGTGTTCGATATCTCGCTCGAACCCAAACCGATGGCGTTCTTCCTCAAATCGTTCTTCAAGCCCGACGAGCCAATGGTGTTCATTGCGCCCTTCGAGACGTCGGAGACCACGCAATGGAACGGCGTGACGATGGGAGGCCGCAAATTCACCGACAGCTGGAATTTCAATCCCGGACAGACGGTGAAACTCTACACATATACCAATGCCGACGAGGTGGAACTCCGCGTCAACGGCAAGAAAATCGATCGCAAATCAAACGACATATCAAACCCGAAAGCCCGCAACCGCATACTTTGGGAAAGCGTGCCCTACTCTAAGGGAAAAGTGGAGGCTATAGCTTACAAAGACGGGAAGGAAGTGGCCCGCCACACGCTCTCTACCCACGGAGAAGCAAAACGCCTCAACGCGACAGCCGACAATGATGCCTGGCGCGCAGACGGCATTGACCTGCAGCACGTGCGGGTGACGGCACTCGATGGAAAGGGACTCACCGACAAGGGAGCCTCGCATCTGCTGACATTCGAGGTAGACGGCCCTGCCGAGATAGCCGGCGTGGTCAATGGCAACCTCGCATCTGATGAAATGATGACCGGCAATCAGCGCAGCCTCCATAACGGCACCGCCACCGTGATTCTTCGCAGCACACACGAAGCCGGCCCCGTGACCCTCACCGTGAAGGCCGACGGGCTCCCCGCAAAGAAAATCAACCTCATCACTAAGTGATATGATGAATAAAGATTCCAAAATATATGTAGCCGGCCATCGGGGCATGGTGGGATCGGCCATAATGCGCCGCCTCCGCAAAGAAGGCTACACCAATATCATCACCCGCACCCATGCGGAACTCGACCTTACAGACCAGAAAGCGGTAAACGACTTTTTCGCCGCCGAGCGCCCCGAATACGTCTTCCTCGCCGCCGCGAAAGTGGGAGGCATCATAGCCAACCAGTCAGCCCTGGCCGACTTCATGTATGACAACATGATGCTG
>CAMWXO010000054.1 GCA_947178245.1 uncultured Porphyromonadaceae bacterium | reverse complement strand
CATCGCGCATATATGAACGGTCGTTTCGGCGCACTTCCCAACGTATTGTAATTATGGCAAGAAGAATCAAAGAGCGTAAACTCAAAAAATCCCGCGATTACAATCATCGGCGAGGGCGCGACCGAGCGTTTCTATTTCACGCATTTGAAACGCCTGAATGGTTACAACTACATTTGTAAACCTCGAAACTTTGCAGAGCAGAATATTGATGATATTCAGCGTCAGGTTGAGCGAGTTCTTGCTGATGACGGTATTGCCGTGTGTGTATTTGATGTGGACGTAACGCGCATACACCAAGCGGATAAAGCCAAATTTGATGCGATGTGTCAGCGTTATGCCAACAATCCGTCAGTAATCATCTGCGAAAGTATGCCATCCATTGAGTTCTGGTTTCTGCTCCATTACCTCAACACAAACCGCTACTTCGCAACGTCTGATGATGTAATGGCGGCCCTCCGTCGTTATCTTCCCACTTTCAGCAAGCAACAATCATATCTCTCAAAAGAAAACTGGGTCGCCACGTTATTGACTGACAACAAACTGACTACAGCCATACATAACGCAATCACCCTCGGCGAAGGTGGCGAATCGTACTCCAATCTCCACAAACTATTCACATTACTCAATCCGTAAAATTGAATATCGAATAATACTGCGCCCTCTCATCCATTGGATAGGGAGGTATTCTTTACCGGGGGTGATGCGGATCATTTCCACCACTTGCTGAGGAATAGCCGCAGAAGGAAGATGGTGCCTCTGAACGTCAGTTCGATACACATTGCCATCCATACGCCACGGAGCCCCATGGTGCTTGCCATCCACCATGCCAGCGGAACCCTGACAAGCCAGATGCTTCCGAAGTTCATCACGGCCGGGAGACGTGTGTGTCCCACTCCTATGAAAGCGCCGTATGCCACTATCGATGCGGCGAACATGGGCTCGGCCCATGCCTCGATGCGCAATACCTCGGCTCCTAACGTGCTTATGGCTTTCACGGGCGTTATTAGCATCATGATATCCTCAGCGAATATGTAGAGCAGAAGTCCCATCACGGTCATTACGGCCATGCCGAGCCCTACCGCCATATATCCGAACTGGCGCACCAGTTGCTGCCGCCCGGCGCCGTGGCTCTGTCCCGTGAGCGCCGTGGCCGCGTCGCCTATGCCGTAGCCGGGCATATAGCAGAGGCTCTCGGCCGTGACTGCGAAGGCATTCGCGGCTATGGCCACGACTCCAAGCGGAGCCACTATCATGGTTATGGCTATCTGTGCGCCGCATATCACGGCATGCTCCACCGTCATGGGCACCGATATGCCGACGGCCCGGTGGGTCACGTCGCGCGTTAGCCGCCACGAGCCATGATGTCCGGCAAGGCTTATCTCGGGTTGCCGGCGATAGGCATACCATAGCATCAGCATGGCGCATACAGCCTCCGCACCCACGGTGCCCAGCGCGGCTCCGAGCACTCCTAATCCGGCTCCCGGCAGCGTGACGCTGATTTCGCCTATATCATAGTGATGGGTAGGGAAAATGAGCAGGAAGTTGAAGATGCAGTCGAGCGCGCACATCAGGCCGCTTATGATGCTCGGCACCTTCATGTTTCCCGCGCAACGCAGCATGCCTCCCGCAAGATAATTGATTGAGAGCAGCGGCAGCGCCGCCACGAATACCAAGAAATAGAGCGACGCGGCCCCGCAGATCTCCTGTTCGCCTCCCAGCCACCGGGGCAGATGCCACGATATGGCTATGCCGATAATCGCTATGACGCCGCTGAAGATAAGCGAGGCCACGATGCCCTGGCGGAATATCTGCCGGGCTCCCTTGCCGTCGCTCGCGCCTACTTTGTGAGCCACTTGTACGGAATAACCCGATGTCATGGCCGAGCAAATTCCCCAGAAGAGCCAGAGGCTTGTAGACACGAGTCCTATGGCGGCTGAATCATCCGCTCCGAGACGTCCCACCATGGAGGCGTCGATATACTGCATCGCTATGCTCGAGAGCTGCGCGAGCATGGCGGGCAACGAAAGCGACAGCGTGAGGGCAAGCCGTTGCTTCCATGCGATCGGCCTGCCCTCGCGTATCAGTCGTATATCTGTCGTCACGATAAAAAGCGGTAAAGGTGAAAAACAATACTTGTCAGAGCGCGGCGACTATTCTTCCGAGAGCCTCTTCGAGGCGCTGCCGCGGGCAGGCATAGTTGATGCGGATATAGCCGGGGGCTCCGTAGCCGGCCCCCGAACTTACGCGCACCCTTGCTTTCTCGAGCAGGAAGCGCTCCATCGCGTCGCCGTCGGTCATGCTGCGGCTTATATCGATCCATGCGAGATATGTGGATTCCGACATGCAGATTTTCCAGTCGGGCAGTTTGGCCGAGATCATATCGCGCAGGAATGTATAGTTGCCATATAGATATTGCCGCAGAGCGTCAAGCCACGATTCGCCGTGATTGTAGGCCGCTATCAGACCCTCCACACCGAAGGGATTCACGTCGCACACCTCATTGTCGTTGATAGCCCTGTCGATGCGTGCCTGTAAGTCGGCATCGGGGCATACTATGGCGGCTATCTGAAGTCCGGCTGTATTGAACGCCTTGCTGGGCGAGCAGCACACCACGGCGCGGTCGTCGATCGTGGCGTAGGGGGTATAGGTATAACCCGGATGTGTCAGCTCGCAGTGGATCTCATCGCTTATCACCGTCACTCCGTGGCGGCGGCAGATATCCCTGACGCTTTCAAGTTCGGTGCGTGTCCATACCCGGCCGGTGGGATTGTGCGGATTGCACAGAATGAGCAGCTTGTTGCGTGGATCGGACGCCAGGGTCTCCAGATTCCCGAAGTCGATGCCGTAGGTGAAGCCGTCGCCGCATTCAGCGCGTAGCAGCGGATTATCGGCCTGTCGGCAGCCGTTATTCCTTATGGAGGAAAAGAAGCAGTTGTAGGCCGGTGTCTGCACTATCACTCCGTCGCCCGGAATGGTGAGTGCCTTGATGATGGCTGAGACTGCCGGCACCACTCCCGAGGTGTAGATAACCCTGCTTCGGTCGATGTCCCATCCGTGGCGTCGGGTGAACCATCCCGTCAGTGCATCGTAAAATTCATCGGGAACGTCAACATATCCGAATATTCCCGACTCAACTCTGCGCTGCAGCGCTTCCGTCACCGCCGGTGCGGTGCGGAAATCCATATCCGCCACCCACAGGGGTATGACATCATCGCCCGGCATGGTGTCCCATTTCAGCGATGATGTGTGTCGCCTTTGGGTAAGTTCGTCGAAATCAAACTTTTCCATCGGTGATGATCGTTACCGGATCCAATGCGTTTGAATGCTCGTCGATGATTGTATCTCCTATCGAGGATGCCTTGATGATTCCGGCTGCCGGATTCTTGACGCTCGTTATATGGCCTATGACCGTGGCATTGACCTCGCTGTCTTCAAATGCGAGATCGCAGTCGGGTGCGAACGTGCAGTCCTCAAGCACAAGATCGCGGGCATAACAAAGTGGCTGAGTGCCCGAGATGCGACACCTTACGAGATGCAGACGCCGGGAATGCCAGCCGAGATATTCGCCGGTGATCTCGGAGTCATAGATCGTAACGTTCTCAGTGCCCCAGAAAGCGTCTTTGGAATGGATCACCGCATTGCGTATCACTACGTTACGGCAATACTGGAAAGAGTAGTTGCCTTCCTGATACCACTCGCTTATCGCTATGTCGTGAGAGTGCATGAAGAGGTAGTCGGCGTTGCGGATCTCCACCTTGCGTATGTCTACATTGGCGCAGTGCCACAAGGTCTCCTCTCCGTCGGGAATGACGACATTGTCGAGTCTTATTCCGTCCATCTCACGAAACATCTTGGGCGCGTCCACACGGGTGTCGATCATCTCCAGATTGCGGCTATACCACAGGGCGGCCCTTGCCCCAGGAGTGAACTCGCAGTCATGGATGCGGAATCCATCTACGTGCCAGAATGGATACTTGCCCTCGAAGCGGCAATGCTCCGCATCGATGTTGGCACAGCATTTCAGGGCTGATTCTCCGGCATGAATCGTTACGTTCTCGAGTTTAAGGTTTCTTGATCCGAACAGTGGCCGTTCACCACCGAATTCGCAGTCTTTTATTGTTTTCATAAGGATTGTGTATAGGCTAACTAAAATAACAATTCCTGACCGGAATTTATTTTGCAATCCATGTATTTTATGATATATGTAATAGTTTAAAGGCTGTAAGATGGCTGAATTTCTGCTTGTCCGTATCAGAAAGCGGTGCATTCTCTACAAAAGAGCTTGCCCCCTCCATCGGCACGTATGGCCAGTCTGCCGAGAAGACGAGTTGATCGATACCGAGTTTGTTGACGCAGAACTGAAGCGCATCGTTATCATAAAGCCCGCTGGGCGAGACCCACACATGCTTCCTGTAGATGTTTGAAACGGTGTCTGAAAGCCCTGTGACCTCCGGCTTGAACATCTGGTCAAGGCGATAAAGGAAATAAGGCACCATTTCCCCCCAGTGTCCTGAAATAACTTTTAGAGTAGGATATTTCTCAAAGACTCCGGCGAGAATCATCCGTATTATCTGTATCCCCGCCTCATAGTGCCAGCCATAGCCGTATGAGCTGAGGATTGTGTCGAGTTGATCGTCGAGACCTTTATAGTATGCATCGACGGCATCAACAGATGTGTAGTTGGGATGTATGTAGACCGGGAGATCAAGTTCTGTCAGCGCCTCCCATACGGGATAATACATCTTGTCATCAAGGAATACGTTTCCTGTCTGAGGACGTCCGGAAATGAGTGTACCCACAAATCCGAGTTCATTTACAGTGCGGCGTAGTTCATCAGCGGCAGCTGTCGGGTTGTTCCATGGAAGTGTTGCGAAAGCGCGGAAGCGGTCGGGATAAGGTTTCACAGTCTCGGAAAGCGTGTCATTGGCTTGCTTTGCCAGAGTCACGGCATCGTCTCCTGTAAGCCACTGCGTTGGATTTGTATACGACACCACTTCCATGTCTATGCCGGCCTTGTCAAGTTCGGCGATACGGCGCTCTCCCAGCTCAAACAGATCAGGAGTGCTCGGTGCGTCTGCCGGAGCAGGATGCAAGAATTGCTGCGCGTAAGGATACGCCTCTTGGATAGTCTTTGCCACGGCAGCTCCTATCGATTTGCTGACCAGGTGCTCTTCTAATGCTATTATTTTCATAATCTGTATTTGGTTAAATTGTTTCTGACAAGTAAACAAATCATATTTGGATATTGTTGATATATCAACAAAAATTAATATATAAAATGAAAATATTAGTCACATCATCCACAGGATTAACCGGGAAAGCAGTTGTCAAGGCAATGGCTTCAAAGGGTATGGATGTCAGGGCAATGGTACATTCCGATAAAAAGGCCAAAGAAATGCTCGGTCTCGGAGCAATAGACACAATTGCGGGAGATATAGCGTCGTATGATGATCTGCTTTCAGCCATGAGAGGAATGGACGCTGTATATTATATTTGTCCTACAGCAAGGGAAGATGAAGCTGAAATAGGAAAACTGGCTGTCAAAGCCGCTAAAGAAGTCGGAATAAACAGGTTTATATATCAGTCAGTACTCCATTCCATAGAGCCGGAGTTGTCGCACCATAGGCAGAAGCTTGAAGTTGAAAGGGCGCTTGTGGATTCCGGTCTTGTTTATACCATTGGGCAGCCGGCTCCTTTTATGCAGAACATACTGAACTCAAGGGAGGCGCTTATCAGTGGCAAGATCTTTGTGCAGAAGTTCTTTAGGGAAATAGATAGTAAAAACCGGATAAATCTGATAGATGTCAAAGACTTCGGGAACTGTGTTGCAGAAATCGCTCTCGGCAACATGTATCATTACGCCACATTGGAATTTTGCGGGCCTGATAATCTCTCAGCATCGGAAATGCTTTCGGCGATGGAAAAGGTCATCGGACAAAAAATTGAATTGAAGTATATCTCCGACGACGAGATGCGTAAATCTATGGCGGGTAAAAATGTGCCGGAATATTCGATAGAAACTCTACTGAAAATGTTTCATCATTATAATGGCGGTGACTTTTGCGGCAGTCCATTCGTTACGGCCGCTATTCTTAAACGAACGCCGACAACATTCTTTGAATTCCTTAAAAAGGAACTGAAATGAGGAAACCGGAATATGATTTATTGGGAGTGTGGCTTGATTTTGCTTTCAACTCCCTTGTGGCTGAACTCAACCGCTCGTTACACAATGTCGGCCTGCCGCTCAACCATGCCCAGTTTGCCATACTGCAGAATCTTTTTCTGAAAGACGGACAAAGCCAAAGCGACATCGCGCGGTGTGTGAATAAGGACAGGGCCGCAATAAGCAGGTCGCTTAATGCGTTGGAAGAGCATGGATTCATAGTCCGCAAGGCCGTGTCAGGCTCAAAAAACGCCATCTACCTTACTCAACAAGCAATTCAGAACCGTGATAGGATAACCGAAGCCATCAATATGGCAATCGGGAGAGGCAGAAGGGGTATGACTGAAGAAGAATATGAAACCGGAATAGGCTTTCTCAAGAAAATATATGCCAATTTGCATTCACCGGCAGCCTGCTTGAGTGATGCCGATGAGCAATACGCTAAAGATAATATAATAACATGCGTGATAACCGGAGCAAAAATGATTTACTATGATCCGATCACTGAAAATACTTTTGTCTTTCGCCGCGGCTCTGATATTATTCAGTGGCTGTGGCGGAGGCCATTCAACTGAAGCATCAACTGAAAAATTCGATATGTGTGAGAAGTTACCTATGCAGTCCGATGGAATAGTGCGACTGTCGAAGATAAAGGTTAATCCTGAGTATATTGACGAATATATGAAATATGCCGTCGAGGTCGGAACCACTTCATTGGAGACCGAGCCGGGAGTATTGACCATGTATGCCGTCGCAGATAAAGAGAATCCCTTCCTGATCACCATTCTGGAGACCTACGCGAGTCAGGAAGCATACAGAAGTCACATCGCCTCGGAGCATTTCCAGAAGTATAAGCAGGGCACTCTCCACATGGTCGATTCCCTGCAGCTTGATGATGTGATTCCATTAAATCCCCGCAACAAACTCTCCAACTTCATAGAATGAGGTTTCGTAAGTTTGCAACCATGTTGCAAACTTGCTTTCATGTTATTCTATCCGCCATGTTATTCTATCCGCTTGTGTTATATGTTTTATAATTAGAATTAAAATTTCAACTTTCTCAAGCCCGAGTTGAAGTTTAGGTGGTTTAAATAGTTTAAATGGTTTAAGGTAGAACTAAACCTCTTAAACCTCATAAACCTCATAAACCCATTAAATTAAAACATATACAGCAATGAATTATACTCATTCCGGAGGTCACCATCACCACCATCATCATCACGAACACGCGATCGACGCGTCGTCGCTCAATACTGCATTCAAGCTCGGGATCGCCCTGAATGTGGGCTTTGTCTACGACCGAGAACGCCATGACGGTGCATGCTGTCATTGAATCGGCAGATAGTCTCGATATGGTTGTCTCGAGGCTTCGTGAGAAAGCGCGCGCTGCCGGGATCGCTCATTCCACCATAGAGGCCGAGACCGCGGAGTGCAGATGTAAGGATCATGACATTATCTCTGCCGATTAATCCAACCATCAATTGTTTTGTCTGTTTTATACACAGACACATATTGATTATGAAACAGATCCTTTTTATAATTACGTTATTCTTCAGTTTATGCAGTGGTGACGCATATTGCCGCGATTGGGAGAGCGATCACCGTTGGCATGAATCATGCGGGCAGCAGGAGCGCCGTCAGCGCTCCCCTTATCTTGTGTCGAACAATAATGTGTTTTTTGCAGGCCGGAGGGTGGATGGTGCTTCTGCATCAAGCTTCACGATACTCAAGGATGGCTATGCCAAAGACAGATGGAACGTATACTATTGTGGTGAGAAAATATCGGGTGCCACGAGCGGTTCATTCGAAGCGCTCGGCTATGGATATGCAAAAGACAAGTGGGATGTCTATTACAACGGCGAGAAGGTCAGTGGAAGCTCAGCGGGCAGCTTTAAAGTACTTCCCGATTGGTATGCGATAGATAAATGGGATGTATATTTCGACGGCCGGAAGATTTCCGGAGCTTCAGCCGGCAGTTTTGAAGTGCTCGGCTGGGGATATGCCAAAGACAAGTGGAATGTCTATTTTGATGGAGAGAAAATCAATGGCGCTTCCGTCGATGGTTTTAAAGTGCTTTACGACGGATATGCCGAAGACAAGTGGAACACCTATTACCTGGGTCGGAAAATATAGCTGTGGACGCGGCGGGGGGATTTTAACTTTCCGGTAGCGTGGGATATGACATAATCCTACGCATCCCAGTCCGGATTTGTCTGTTTTCAGGGTGGCCGACCACTTTTTGAATATTATTGGCGCTGATAATTTGCATATTCCGGTAAAAAAATGTAATTTTGCAGCGTCTTTTGAAGAAAGGGATCGCCGACACAGGGGAGAGAGACCCCGGCGAGGGCCCTTTTGAAGAAAGGCGGCCTATTATTAATTCAACTTTCGCAAGCTCAAGTTGAGGTTTAGAAAGTTTAAGAAGTTTATAAGGTTTAAAGGGTTTATAAGTTTAATAAGTTCTCCTAAACCTCCTAAACTCTATTAAACCTCTTAAACCAATTTAAGTTGAGCAAGCGAAACTTAAATTATTAACTTTAAACTCTCACAATCATGCATCTTTCCACAGAAGAAAAGCAGGCTATCTTCGAGAAGTATGGCCAGGGCAAGAACGACACCGGAAGCCCCGAAAGCCAGATCGCACTCTTCTCCATCCGTATCAAGCACCTCACAGAGCACCT
>CAMWXO010000053.1 GCA_947178245.1 uncultured Porphyromonadaceae bacterium | reverse complement strand
TGATAGCTTTTTCCAAAATAGGGCGTATGATGCCCCGTTAGAGAAGGGCGTCCTTGAGAAAGGACGCCCTCTTTTCAAACTTCAGCACTCTTTCGGCTTCGACCCTGCGGCGATCATTTTTCAATTTTATAAAACCGTTTATAGAAAAGTTATGCGAATCGACATACTGACAGTGCTTCCTGAAATGCTTGAGTCGCCTCTCAACTGCTCGATACTGAAGCGGGCACAGGAGAAAGGCCTCGCCGAGATAAAGGTGCACAATCTTCGTGACTACACCACCAACAAGCATCGGAAGGTAGACGATTATCCTTTCGGCGGAGAAGCGGGAATGGTGATGCAGATACAGCCGGTCGACGCCTGCATATCTCTTCTGAAGCAGCAGCGCGATTACGATGAGGTCATCTTTATGACTCCCGACGGCGAGGTGTTTGACCAGCCTATGGCGAATGCACTCTCGCTGCTCGACAATATCATAATCCTTTGCGGGCATTACAAGGGGATAGACTATCGCATCAGGGAACATCTCGTCACCAAGGAGGTCTCTATAGGCGACTATGTGCTCACCGGGGGTGAGCTTCCCGCTGCCTGCGTCACCGATGCAGTGGTTCGCCTTATCCCGGGGGTGATCGGCGATGAGCAGTCGGCTCTCTCCGATTCGTTTCAGGACAATCTGCTCGCGCCGCCTGTATATACCCGCCCGGCCGACTACAAGGGCTGGAAGGTGCCCGACATCCTTCTGAGCGGTCATGAAGCCAACATCGCCCGTTGGCGTCTTGATCAGGCTATGGAGCGCACGCAGCGGCTCCGCCCCGACCTGCTCGCAGGCAGCGGAATGAAGGGTCATCAGTGAGAGGGCGTATCATGGCTTTTAGGGCTATAGTTAAATTAATCTGATACTTTCGCATCTGAAAGTAGATATAACATTCATTATGGATTATGTAATTCTTGCGGGAGGTCTCGGAAGCAGGTTTGTAAAGGAAGGATATGAGGTGCCCAAGCCGCTTGTGCCGCTTTTCGGGCGGCCGATGATCGGTGTGCTCATCGACACTCTCATGAGGACTGACGCCGGGAGAATTTATGTCGGAGCCAATGCCCGCATGCCTCAGCTTCTTGAATATCTTGACTCGCTTCGCGGCGAGGGCCTGCCGGTGGAGACACGCCCTATCGTCACCGATAACTCTTTCTGCACGCTGAAGGCTGCCTCGGAGGGGATTGAGGGGAAATTCGTGGCCATGACATGCGACGCCATCTTCCCTGCCGATGAATTCAGGGCATACGTGGAGGCCGTGAAGGCTGCCCCTGCCGACGAGGCGCTGATGGGCCTCACCCGCTTTGTGGAAGATGAAAGTCCGCTCTATGCCAGGATTTCGGAAGGCGGAGAGGTGATTGACTACAGGTATGGCGGCGTTCCTTTCGAGGGCGATGTGATAGTCTCGGCCGGGCTCTATGGTCTTTCAGGGCGCATCATGGACGAGGTGCCCCGTCTGGGTCTGCATCCGGAATCGCTCAGCGATTTTCAGCGTCTGCTCGCCACTTCTTCGCCCGTAAGGGTGATGCCCTACGAGTTCTCGGTGGCTTTCGACGTCGATAACGGCAATGATCGCGTTCATGCCGAAGAATTTCTTAGAGAGTGCCGCTGAGTATAGTGTCTAGGACTTCCTGATAAACTTAAACGACCCGGATCTCATTGAGATTCGGGTCATTATGTAATTTAGGATCAGGTTTGGAGTCCGGCTTTACGATGGTTCTTGCAATATGACGGGTTTTAAGTCGTCGGATGATAGTGGGTCGTGTATTTGAGATGAAACTGAAGCCGGATTGGGGATCTATATGAGTGTTCTATTCGCGGTGCGGGCCGGAACCCGCCTGTGATTTCAGGGTAGAGTGATCAGCGATAGTCTTTCAGGGTCTCCTGAAGGCGTTTGCGTGCGAAGAAGATGCGGCTTTTTACTGTGCCGAGCGGCAGATGCATCTCTTCGGCGATCTCGGAATATTTGTAACCTGCCACATACATCGAGAAGGGCACGCGGTATTCGTCGGAAAATTCGCTGATGGCTTTGGTGATTTCTTGAGTGGCGAAAGTGCCTTCGGGATTCTCGAATCCCGATTCCTGGCATATATTGAGGTGATAGAGGTCTTCGGTGGTGTCGATGATCGTAGCGCTGCGCACCTGACGGCGGTAATTGTTGATGAAGATGTTGCGCATGATGGTCATCACCCATCCTTTGAAGTTTACGTTGTCTACATACTTCGATTCGTTGTCAAGCACCTTGAGGGTCGTGTCCTGCACGAGGTCTTCGGCTGCTTCGCGGTTGGAGGTGAGCTGGAAGGCAAAGTTCATGAGATTGCTTTGCAATCCGATAAGTTTATTTCTGAAGGAGGTAGATTCGTTCATAACTATATTATTTGAGGAGATGTGCTGTCGTGCGATATCTCAAGTTCTTGTTATGCCTTTATAACAATGGTGGGATGAAAAGTTATCATGTCCATCTGGGCGGCCGGGGTGTTGTTTCAAGCTTGTATTCGTTTTGCAACATTTATCTAATATGAAATGTGGAAAAGGTTCACGGATTGAGGCTGTTTTTATGAATTTTGTCGTATTTTTAAGGTTTTTTGTCATAAAACGGGTTGGCGGGCGGCTATGTTTAAATATTATTAAGGTTATGTTACAAGCACGTGTAATATTCAAAAATCCGTGTCGTTCACATTTTTTTAGAAAGTTAATTAGTTTTTTCGCATATATTTGATTAATTTTGCATCGTCGTATGTCCATGCCCGAATAAACGCAGATGGCGGAGTGGCATGGCGCGACACGCCCGAAGCCGTCCGGGAAGCGTCGGCCACACATTAATATATAGATCAACACTCCACCCGAACTAAGTGAGCAGTTTTTCAAGAAAAGCGGCATATTGGTATAAGCGAGTAGCCAACATCCCACTGATGTTGCTGTTTATCCTATGTCTCGGCATACTGCTGCTCAACGACGACGCATCGCTGAAGCAGAGTATGCAGTTCGAGCAGGATATAGTGCGCCTCAAGAGAGAGATAAAGGAGAGCAACGACTCCGCGCGCTATTACCGTGAGCGCCGGCTCGCCATAGAGCGCGGCGATGATGATCTTGAATTTATCGCCAGGGAGCAGTATCACATGAAGAGGCCTACCGAAGACGTCTTCCTGCTTGTTCCCGCCGCCGGAAAGTGAAAATATTATGAAGCCGACTGAAGACAGGAATAACAATAAGTTGCGCCGTGAAGCGCGAAGCAACAGGGCCGAGAGTGCCGCTACCTGCGGGCTCCTGCTCGTGCTCGTGGCCATGATGCTCCCCTTTTTCGGTAACTTTATCGGTGTGCCACTCGCTTGGGCGAAATGGGTGTATGCCGCAGGCGCCCTCCTCTATACCGCCGCCAGGGCCGTCAATTCCAACATCGAGGGCGAATCGCTCCGCCTGAGGCGCCTGCGCCGCATGGAGTTCTGGGCCGGAATGTGCTTCATTGTGGGCGGTGCTTTCTGGTTCTATCAGGAGCAGCATTTCTCCGGCATACCTGTCGGCCCGCTCGCCATATTGCGGCAGACGGTGGCTTTCACCATGGCCGGGGCCGTGATTCAGATTGTGGCGAGCTGGATGATTTCTTTCAGGCAGAAGAAAGAGGCCTCAAACAATTGAATTCCTGTAACAAATTAAGGTGCGGAAATGAATAGTCAGCGTTTTATAGCCGTAGATCAAGGCAATTCCTTTTTCAAGCTCACCCTCATCGTAGATGGTGAAGTGAAGGAGGCATGCCGTGTGGCCACAGACGCTACTGAAGAGTTTTTTTCGGTCGTGGAGCGCTATGACGCCGACTGCGGCGCTTTTTGCAGTGTCGGGCGCATCGATTCGCGCCTGGTGGAGTCGTTGAGGATGGCTGTCGCGGGCAGGTTGCTGGTGCTTTCGCGCCGGACTCCGCTTCCGGTATCCATCGACTATTCCACGCTGGCCACTCTCGGCTTCGACCGGATCGCGCTCGCCGCGGGCGCCGCATGCTCTTTTCCGGGTGAATGCGTCGCGGTGGTGGATGCCGGCACCGCCATAACTCTCGACGTGGTCGACGCCTCGGGATGCTTCCGGGGAGGCAGGATCACGGCGGGAATGCGTCTCCGCTTCGAGTCGATTCATCAGTTCACTTCTGCTTTGCCGCTCCTCTCTTGCGAAGGGTGTCCTCCCATAATCGGCGACGGCACTGATTCCTGCATACGCTCCGGAGTGGTGAGGGGAATATCTGACGAGATAGCGGAGACTTTCCGTGAATATAGAAATTATTTCGGATGCACACGGCTTGTGCTGACCGGCGGCGACGCCCCGATCCTGCATGAGTGCATCTCAACACGCATACCAGCCGACCACGTTCCCGACCTGATGGCCCGGGGTCTGCTATACATTTACAATCATAATGACAAAGACAGTTAAATTCTTGGGCGGAGTCCTTCTCTGCATGTCATGCGCAGCCTCTGCGATGGCGGATGTCAATACACCTTATTCTATGTATGGCTACGGCGTAATGGGCAACCGCGCCACGTCGAAACAGCGTCAGATGGGCGGTGTGGGCTACGCCATGCAGTCCGGACGACAGATCAATGCCATGAATCCCGCGTCGTACGCTTCGATCGACTCGCTCACATTCCTTTGGGATATGGGGGCCAATGTGGCATCGCAGTGGAGCAGCGACGATAGCGGAAGCAATCATTCGTGGGGTGGTGGTCTTCAATATGTCACCATGCAGTTCCCCCTGTCGAAATATATGGGTATGTCGATAGGTATGGTGCCTCTCACGCAGGTGGGCTATGCTTTCGGCGAGGATATCAAGTTCGGTGCGCGCCAGAATCAGGGCTCGGGAGGCATCAATCAGGCCTACGCCGGTGTCTCGGGCAAAGTGGGCGGCCTCTCGCTGGGAGTCAATGTCTCGTATGACTTCGGAACTATTCAGAACGATGTGTATGCTTCTCCTACTTCTGCATCGCAGTCACTTTTCGAGCAGATAATGGAGATTCGTGACTGGAATATAGTGGCGGGTCTGCAATATTGTCAGCCGCTCGATAAAACCAACAGCCTCACGCTCGGCGCCACTTATTCACCCAAGAAAAGTTTCCACGGCAAGACGTGGCTCACGCTTCAGGATCTGACGTCTGACACTCGTCCCGACACAGTGGCTTATTCCGGCATGAAAGGCAAATACTACTCTCCGCAGACTCTGGGTGTGGGATTGGCTTACAGGCACGAGCGTGTCCATAGCATCTTGATTGAAGCTGATTTTACGTGGCAACAGTGGTCTAAGGCCGAGTTTTCGTCTCTCACCGATGCTGCCGGCCAGGTGGTGTTTCAGGGAATGCGGTTCAACGACCGGCGCACTTTCGCGGTCGGCGGTGAATATGCCCACAATGTGCGTGGCTCTTATCTGGAAAGAATGCCCTGGAGGATCGGAGGATTCTTCACGCGCGACTATCTGAAGGTGGGAGCCAACTCGGTGAAGGAATTCGGCCTCTCGCTCGGCACAGGCTTCACTGCACCCCGCGCGAAGACTATGATCAACGTCGGCCTCGAATGGCGTCACCGCTATTCCGCCCCGGTCAATATGCTCACTGAAAACTATCTCAGCCTCAACATTGGTGTAAACTTCAACGAGGTGATGTTCTATAAGAGAAAGATCAATTAAAGACCCTGATGGCTGCGTTTGGAAGATGGTCGGGAGTGGCTGTGGCGGCGACATTGGCTGTCATCATCCTCTCAGGCGGATGTAAGGAAGACGGCAAGCTCGGGGTGGCCGGAAAGATCGACCCGAAGACGATGCCTTCGATGAGCACCGTCAATGTGGCCACGCTTATCTCCGACTCCGGAATCACCCAGTATAAGATTGTCTCCCCGCTCTGGAATGTCTACGATGAGGTCGATACTCCCTACTGGAACTTCCCTAAAGGCATATTTCTGCAGAAGTATGACCGCAAGTTTAATGTCATCGCTTCGGTGGCGGCAGACTCGGCCAGATTCTTCAGGATGCTCAATCTGTGGAGGCTTGACGGCCACGTGGAGTTGAAGAAGGAGCCCGGCGAGCTCTTCATGACGCAGCAGCTTTTCTGGGATCAGAGACGCAACCGGCTCTACAGCGACTCTTTCATACACATCGAGACCCCCGACAGAATGCTGGAAGGCATAGGTTTTGAAAGCAACGACCGCCTGACGAAATACACCATTAAGCATCCCACCGGCATCTTCCCCGTCAATGAGGATCTGCGACATTAGAATTCATTCAGTTATTATCGCAAAGCGCTATCATTTACCCATTCATTAAGACAGATGACTTTTTATTCCGCTTTAATACTGACCATCATAGCCGTGATTTTCTCAGCGCTCTTCTCAGGCACCGAGATAGCCTATGTGCAGAGCAATAAGGTGAGAATGCGCATCGACGGGAGCCGCGGCGGAATCATCGACCGCATCATCCGCCGGTTCACCAACAATGAGGATATGTTCATATCTTCTCTCCTCGTGGGCAATAATGTGGTGCTCGTGGTCTACGGCATTACCTTTTCCGTGCTCATCAACCCTGTGCTCGAGAAATGGTTCGGCGATGCCGAGGCTCCGGTGCTGATCGTCAATACGATTCTCTCCACACTGGTGATCCTGCTCTGCGGCGAGTTCCTGCCTAAGGCCACTTTCCGTATCAATCCCAATTTCATGATGCGCATTTTCGCAGTGCCGCTCTATCTCATTTATATGGTGCTCTATCCGGTGTCGAAGTTTATCTCCCTTATCTCAAGGGGAATGATGGGGCTCTTCGGAATTAAGGAGACCAAAGTGGACGCTACGCTCATCACCATGGATCAGCTCGACGATTATCTTGAAGAGTCGCTTCATGGCTCGCAGCAGAACAGTGGCGAAGTGGAGAATGAAGTGAAGATATTTCGCAATGCGGTAGATTTCAAGGATACCACGATAGCGGAGTGCATGAGGCCGCGCAACGAGATTATAGCAGTGGAGCGCGATTCCACCTCCCGAGCCGACCTTCTCTCGCTCTTCTCCCGCACCGGACTCTCGAAGATAGTGGTCTACCGCGAGGATATCGACGACGTGGTGGGATATATCCATATATCGGAACTTTTCAATATAGATGAAGACTGGACGGCGCATATCAAGCCCGTGATTTTTACTCCCGAGACCATGCTGGCCAATAAGATGATGCGGCGCATGATCGCCGAGAAGCGCTCCATGTGTATAGTCATCGACGAGTTCGGCGGCACTTCCGGGCTCGCTACTCTCGAAGACCTTGTGGAGGAAATATTCGGGGAGATAGAAGATGAGCACGACCGCCAGAGGCAGCTTTTCCGCACCTTGCCCGACGGATCTTTTGAATTGTCCGGTCGTGCCGAGATTAGCGCCGTCAATGAGGCTCTCGGTCTTGACCTCAAGGAATCGGAAGACTACAACACCATAGCCGGCTATATACTCGACTCTACCGAGGCCCTCCCGCAGGAAGGCGACAGCATCGTCATCGGCGACATGACTTTCACAGTCACCCGCATGTCCACCACCCGCATCGAGCAGGTTAGGGCCGTGAAATCCTGACGATATCCCCGTTTCTGTGGCCCGAGACGCCGGCCGGTGAGTACGCAATAACAATCGGAATTGAAAAAAGTTCTGAATTTTTACGATTTTTTTGTGTGTTTCAAAAAAAAATCGTAACTTTGTGGCTGAATAAAACTATCTAACAACAAATCTACCTTCTATCAGCCCTATTGCAGGCTACCGATTACATTATGAACGCTTCTACCGCTTTTCAGGAATCCATATTAGGGATGCAGAGCAACCTGTTGTCGTTCGCCCTTAAATTGACACTCAACAAAGAAGAGGCGGAAGATCTCGTGCAGGATACCACCCTAAAGGCTCTCAACAATGAGGACAAGTTCGTTGCGGATGCCAATTTCAAGGGATGGATGCTCACAATCATGCGAAATATTTTCATCAATAACTATAGGAAAAGTTCAAGGGAGAACACTGTCATTGACTCTTCCGAGGATTGCTATCATCTCAATCTTTCGCAGGATTCAGGCATAGGCACCCCCGAGACCAGCTACGCCATGCAGGAGATAGCCGCAATTCTCGCCGGCTTTGCGCCTGATTTCCGCAAGCCTTTCTCCATGCACGTGGCCGGATATAAATACGAGGAGATTTCCGACAGGCTCAACATGCCGCTCGGCACGGTCAAATCGCGCATATTTTTCACCAGGAAAAGATTGCGTGAGATTCTGAAAGACTATCGTTGATATCTTTTCGCGGTTCCGTAGTGAATTTTTCATGTATGGAACTCTTTTTTTGAATTTCGTCTGTATTCTACAAAACAATAGTCGGCGGATTCCCTGGCGGGAATTTCGCCGACATTGCTTATAGATTAGGATTAGGTATTCATCACCACAACACCCGGCAAGTATATTTGTTCATTGTATTAACAAAATGAAATACATTTTAACATTTATTAATTTCTTTGATATAAAGATTATTAGGCACCATATCGGGAGAAAAAGATGGGAAAAAAGCTATCGGGTCTTGCGTGGGGCTGAAAAATGTTGTAATTTTGCATCCGCAATCGGGAAACGCGACGGCACAGCGATGAAAGCCGGAGAGTGAAGACGGTTGCGCAAAGATTGAGAACAATGACATGATGCCACAAGACAGCAGCGCTGACCCCCATGGGGTCGGCAGCGCAAGAGACAAGGGAACACGAGGAACACTCGGGGTTTCCGTCGAAAAGATTCCATCCTTGATAAAGAGAAGCCGGAGACAAACAAACAAGCAAAAAAAGATATAGCAATATATTTTAACAACGGAGAGTTTGATCCTGGCTCAGGATGA
>CAMWXO010000052.1 GCA_947178245.1 uncultured Porphyromonadaceae bacterium | reverse complement strand
GTGCCGTGCAGCTCACTCGTGCAGCCCGCGGTGCTCAGGCAAAAGGCAACGATTAATATTCAGAAAGAGACTGAACATAAAGCATGGCGGTATGGAGCAATCCAAATCGCCATGCTTACTTATTAAGAATCTGAATTATCGCCATATTTTGCCCGGTCAGGGTAGATATGATGACCTCAGAATACATCTTTGTCTGATATGAAGAGATATCTTATTGCCGGATTGGGGAACATCGGACTCGAATATATCGGAACGCGCCACAATGCAGGATTCATGACTGTTGATGTTGTGGCCGAGCGAGCCGGGGCTGTGTGGAAATCATGTCGCTACGGCGATATGGCAATCGCCAAGATCAAGAATTGTGAACTTTTGCTGCTGAAGCCGTCTACTTTCATGAATCTGAGCGGCGTGGCAATTCGCTACTGGATGAATCATGAAAAACTGCCACTCGAGAATCTTCTTGTGGTGGTGGATGACATAGCCCTCCCCTTCGGGTCGATGAGGTTGAAGCAGCGGGGCTCGGACGGCGGCCATAACGGGCTCAAGAATATTGCTTCCGAACTGGGAAACCAGAATTATGCACGCCTGAGAATCGGAGTGGGCGATGAATTTGCCCAGGGTAGGCAGATAGATTATGTGCTCGGCCTTTTCACTCCCGACGAGCGGAAAAGACTTCCCGAGATTCTTGACAAGGCGGCCGACTGCATAGCGGCCTATTGCCTGTCGGGGCCGGCATTCGCAATGAACCATTTTAATTGAAAAGAGGGTGAAGTTCAGCATGTGAACTCACCCTCTTCTATTGTATGAATTGAAAATCTTGACCTTATTGCCTAATCAGATATCAGAACACCTGCTTGAAGGCTTTGGCACCCTTTCTCACAATATAGATCTCACCCTTCACCGGATTGGCCACCTTCGTGCCCTGAAGAGTGAAGTATTCGGGAGCCGCATTTTCAGCCTCGAGGCCGGCCACACCGAGAGTAATGTCTTGCGTGTGCGTAAAGTTAAAATACACCGTGAAGGGATCTGATTCTCCGAGCAGTTCCACATCAAGCCTGAGAGTGACTGGAGTGAGATCAGTGAATGCTTTCTGGTCTACATCAAGAATCATATTGCCGGCCACCGGAATATCCAGATCGGATATGGAGCAAACGTTGTTCATGATGTTGAGGCAGTTTTCCTGACCGGAACTAAGTTTGAAGCAAAGCTGGAAGAATCCGAGGTGAGAACCCATCGCCGGCAGATCATCTGTAATCTCGGGGGCAGTACGAGTCAATGAGACCGAGACTGTCTGCACCTGGGATGAGATATTGTTTACCACCGGATGGATTACCGCATCAAATTCTCCCTGAGGGCCTTCTTCAGGATAGAGCATGTAGATTTCATCATAATATTGGTCTACATTGACAGTTTCGCCATTCTGCACGGTCTTGTCACCGATGGTGACTGTCAGGGCATCCGTGTAGGCATCGGCATAGGCGCATGAGAATGCGGCTGCGAGTGTTGCTGTGAGTAGAAATTTCTTCATTTGATTTCTTTTTGGTTTAAGATTTCTGTTCAATCAAGAACTTTCGTGCAAAGTTAATACTTTTTTCGGGTGAAACAAAATAAACCGCGAGGATTATCGGTTTATTTCTGCATGCAGAGCATTTTCCCTGTTGTTGTCCTGCCATTTTCTCGTTGTGAAATGATGCGGGGCAAAGAGCTCGATATGGGCTTCGTTGAACTTATCCTGAATGTTCTGCAGGAGATCAGACATTATCTCGGGCATCTCATCAGCATTCTTGATATAAGCATTGATCTGATAGCACATGTAGTTGTCGTTGAGTTCGGTCTCGAGCACGAATGGCGCCGGATGCTCCTGCACGCCATCGGTGGCGAGCGCGGCGTCGATAAGCAACTGATGCACCTTGCGCCAGGGCACGTCGTAGCCCATTGTGAGCATCGTGTGGATAATCAGCCCGTATTGCTTCGCGGAGTAGGAATAATTCACAGTGTTTGACGACACGATGAATGTATTGGGAATCGTCACCAGTTCATTCTTGATAGTCCTTACCCTCGTGATGAACGGCGACTTCTCTATAACATTGCCCATAGTGTCGTTCACCTTGATGAAATCTCCAGTCTTAAAAGGTCGCATATAAGTGATCACGAAGCCCGCGATGAAATTAGAAATAACTGTGCTCGACCCCAACGAAACAATTACGCCCACAAAGACGGATATACCCTGAAACACTCCTGACTCCGAACCGGGCAGGTAGGGATAGATCATGGCGATCATGAAGGCATAGAGAAGGAAGCGGATTATATTGAACGTAGGCTCGGCCCAGTCGGGATAGAAGCCTGTTATCTTGAGCTTTTCCGACTTTATCTCGTTTGAGAGATACTTGAGTCCCTTTATGATGTATCTTACACAATACCAGATGATGGCGATGATGAAGAGATTGGGGATATAGTCGATTATGGCCCGCAAGACCATCTTAACAGGATCGACAATATAATAGAATATCCGGTAGGCGAGATTTTCGGTCTGGGGAAAGATCGAGAAGAGTATCGGAATTGTGATGATGAAGAGTGCGAGGAGCACGACGTAGCGCAGGAAATTGCTAAGCATAATGAGCATCCTGCACAATCGGCGCGTATTCAGCACCTCAAGACCGCGTATCTCGAGCGGATGCATCTTCTGCTGCTTGAAGCGGATGATCTCCCTGCGAAGTTTCCTGAACAGGAAATTGATCAGTTTCACAAGCAGATACTGAATGCAGATCACTATAAGAAACAATCCTGCTCTCTTCACTATCTGCCACAGGCTGTTCTCGGCTTTCATCAGTCTTATCTTGTCTGAGAGAATCGACATATAGATGCCCGCGAGCTTGGCGGGTGTGGTGGTATTCCAGATAGCATCCTGCTCGGTCACGCTCATGATGACCTTGTCGCCATACATGATATCTATATATGTTTCGTTATCGAGCAGATATACCGAATCAACCTTCATAGTGTGCTCGTGGCCTATCTTCATCATGATCTCGGCCGCGGACTGAGCCCTGTCTATGGGTGATTGTCCGCCTCTGGCTGCGTAAATATTGAAAAGCGTATCGCCGTCCACGACCACCGGCACCCCGGGAGTCTCAGCCCGCAACGAGTCGATCCGCTGAATCTGCATGGCCTTCTTCAGAGAATCGGCAATGTGATGCTGATTGTTTTCCTCCAGTTTCGATTTCAGAAGTATCTCATTAAGCTTCATCTGCTCAAGCTCAAGCGATAGTTCGATAAGGCGCACCGAATCAGACTTTATCACTTCCTCAGCCTGCTCGGGGTTATCTTCCTGCGTCTGGGCGGCAACCGATGAGGAGAATATGAGGGCAAGCCCCGCTACAAGACAGAATGTCCTGATCCATGATATCAGGGGATACTGTTTCTTCTTTATGGAGCGCTCCGCGATTGATTCCATTTTCTTGTTCAATTTCTAATGATTGATATAATCTCTGAAAGGCATATCCTCCTCAACCCGCATGCGAAGATGCCTCGGCGGGAGTCTCGGGTTGGTTAAGTTCCAGAATACTTCTGAATTCTATATTTGATTCTATAAGTGAAGGATCTTCAATGTAGCGGTTCATCTCCTCGGCCCATTTCTTATAGAACAAGGTGCCGAGAAGGATATCATTATAGCGCTTGGCAAGTTTGATATCACCGTTGAGCAGGGAGTTTTTCACAAGGTATTTGAGAAGGAAAACACGTTTGCCATACTGCACGCAGTGCTCCATGGCCCATCTGTAAGACACATTGAAGTCGCCGTTGTAATAATTGATGGGAATATGAAGGAGAGCCGTGAGCAAGAAGCCTTCATTATGCCGCGGATCGGCGTTTATCGGTTCGATATCATTCAGGCTTGCTGCCTTTCCGCCAAGATTCACGACAGCGAAATTGTTAAGGACTCGCATAGTATAGTTAGGAGGTTCCTTTATTCTTGACATCACCATCGTAATGCCTTCCCAGTTGTTGTTCTCGAGATGATGAAGCATGACGACCGTAGCCCTTAACTGCTCGTTCTTCCTGTCAGCCACAAGGCTCCAGATGCCGCAGATGATCAGAACGGAGGTGCTCACCCAAAGCACAGGCCGGCTGGAAGGGATTCTGAGGAAAGCAACTGCCACCGCGAGGATGAGCATGAAGCCGATGGCAACAGCGAAGGGCATCCATAAATAGACATCGAACGATTCAAATATGAAGTCGGGAAGGCCCTTGATAAGCAGATATTCATTGTCTACCGTAGTCGGACCATAATACCTGTAATACAGTTCGGGCAAAACAAATATCACGGATAAGGCAACTGCCGGATAAACGAGAGCCGGATAGCACCTGTTCCTGACCGAATCCGCAATCAGGAAGATGCAGCCGATGAATGATGCCAGAAGAGCGTAAAATCCGGCGAAGATATACAAGACGGCTGTAAGCAGGACAATGACGAATGCAAGAGGCCTGATTTTCTCAACGGCACGATAAAGGCAGACATCGGCAACTACAAAAAGGAAACTCAATGAATTGGAATATAGATAACCGACCGATTTCATCGACAGCCATGCCTCGTCGATCTGCACTATTGAGACAAGCATCGCCATCGGAACCACAAACGCGAGTGGAAACGCTTCACGTGAAAGACGGAAAGCCTTCGCGGTGAGCCGGGCGGTGAGAAGCCATATAGCAATCAGGACGGTACTTCCGAGCCAAGGGTAATACATCAGCTGGGTGAGCCATGCTCCGAAATAGCGCATAAGACCTCCGGGAAAACAAAGCATCTGCTTGAAGAAAAACCGGGTTGATTCAAAAAGCGACATGTAATCATACCATCGCAGCATGTAACTGTTCCTGCCGGGAAGCATCAGATAGCAGAATGAGATAAACACTACACTGATCACAATCGACGGAGTAATCAGCCTGCCGATCATCTTACTTCCCGCGCCCTTCCCGAGTGAATCCCTGTCACTTCCTTTCGGCTGCACAACGGGCTCAACGCCTTTCTTATTCTTTCTCATCGTTTCTTAATGAATTTGGCCTGTATCGGATCATGATCGAGTTTTTTCACTATTTCGGCCCGCCCTACCTGAAAATCGTCGTTGAAGAACTCCGGGACATTATACGACTTCATCAGTTCACGGTAATATTCAGGAGATTCCTGTGGCACTACGAAAGCCTTGGAGTCGCTTCCGTCTTTCGAGATATACGCGATGTAAGGTCGCGTATAAGTGCCGTCGTCACGCCGGGAACTGAAAACTATCCATCTTGAATTGGAAGCCCACGAATGATAACTTTCGGTGTCGTCACTGCTTGCCGCGGCAAGTCTGCGGGTATCGCCTGATTTCAGATCCATCATGTAGAGGTCGCTATCCTTATGCCAGATATGGAAAGTGCCGAACGGGGCCATGCAATAAAGAAGATATTTCCCATCGGGCGAGATTCGCGGAAGAAGCGCGCTTACGCTGTCGGCCGAAGCAAACACCACTGTGTCGGGAGCGGCGAACAGGCCGGAAGCATGGTCATAGTCACGGCTGACGATATCATAACGTATGCACTCATAGTGCTCTCCGATGTTTTCTGGAGTCACTCCCTCGGGATAGCGCGCCACGGAATAATAGATCTTCCTGCCGTCGGGCGACCAGCACGGGAATGTCTCGAGCAGGTCGGGATCGGAAGCGATGTCGCTCACCTCATGCGTCTTCATATTGTAGAGTATGAGGTCTGACTCGGTATCGAACACTTCCACTTTCCGCTTGCCGCTACCTCTGAAAAATTGCTGTTTTGTATCATTTGTGGAGTATGCGATCAGGTCGAGCGATGGATGCCATGCCGGATATACGCCGGCCGATATGGTGCTGTCGGTCTTCAGGTTTACTTTCACTACTGAATCGCCGGCCATCACTACAGTGCCGCCCTTCGCTTTCCTCACATGGAACTGGGAACTCCTGTCGCCATATTGATTGCGCGGCACGTGGCAATTTACACACTGTCCGCGTCTCTCATCACAAGGATTCGGTGAACTGTAGACCACCTCTTCGTCAAACGTAGTAAGGTCTCTCATGTTGATGCTCATACCCGAAAACTGCTGATATGATGGCTCGATAAGGCGATAGCTGAGATGAGTGTCGATCGGCTCTTCTGCCACGTGATTGGTGAATCTATAGAGTTTCCAAGAGCCACCGGAGCGCACATAAATCTCATATTTGAGATCTTTGCCACGTGAAGCTTCAAGCAGCTCATGCCACTGTTTGATATCCCATCTCACGGTTTTCCCTGCCTCGATGAGTGATTTGCCGCCGGCGCCTGTCACTTTCGTAACATATTCATCGCCGGGCGTGTCTATCTCGAAATTCAATGGCGCGATGTTGGGGGGAATCACCACAGAGGTATAATCCGGTATCAGCGCAGGGATAGCGTCTGCCTCCTCTACATTCCCGGAGGGAACCGATACATCCTTGCATCCTGAAAGAAGAACGGCTCCGATGAGGATAATATAATGAGTTAATGTTCGGCTAATAAGTTTCATGTATTATCAAATTATCTTTCAGAAATCTTCTTCTCAACATCAGGCAACCCGGGAAAATCCAAGTTAGCAGCCCGACTTTCGACGCATGACTTCAAAAATAAGATGCAAATATAAGACAAACTGAATAGAAATCCAAATATTTTTTATTAACTTTGCCAAAGAATGACAAACAAATCTATTTCTTACTAAAGATCTTGCCATGAAAAAATACGCATTTCTTGTTTTCACTATGTTTATAGGGAGCTGCTTCTCCCCTCTTTCAGCCCAGTTTTTCCAGCGTCCTGACGAATCGGACATCACAGGCACACGTGGCATTCTCAACGTGAGAAGCGCTACATATCCCCGGCTTCTGCCCGACAACAGCATGATGTTCAAGATCAATGCACCTGAAGCCAACAAGGTGCAGATAGATCTTGGCAAAGTCTATGACCTCACAAAAAACGATAATGGAGAGTGGACTGTGACCACCGAACCGCTCTCACCGGGATTCCACTACTATTTTCTGATCGTGGACGGAGTCAGGGTTGCGGATCCGGCAAGTGAATCGTTTTATGGATGCAGTATGCATTCGAGCGGCGTAGAGATTCCCTATCCGGAAGGCGACAAGAGATTCTACGTAGCAGATGTGCCGCACGGCGACATAAGGATGAAGCGTTTTTACTCCTCCACTTCGGGCGACTGGAGGCGTGCTTACATATATTGTCCGCCCGGATATGATGAGTCGAAAGAGGATTACCCGGTGCTCTATCTGCAGCATGGCGGAGGTGAAGACGAACGCGGCTGGGCCACACAGGGACTTACTGACGTGATAATGGACAATCTGATTGCCGACGGAAAGGCCACCCCCATGCTCGTGGTCATGGCCGACGGCAACACGCCCGACTTCGAGAAGGAACTTCTCAACGATGTGATTCCCATGGTGGAGAGCAATTTCAGGGTGAAGAAGTCGCGTGATGGCCGCGCGCTCGCCGGGCTCTCGATGGGAGGAATACAGACCCTCAACACGGGCATTCCAAATCTTGACAAATTCGCTTATCTCGGTGTTTTCAGTTCCGGATGGTTTGCCAATCCTAATCCTTTCGGTGTCAAGATGGACACTGAAAGATATTATGACATACTTGAGAAGAACAAGGATAAATTCAACATCGACCTGAAAGTGTTCTGGCTCTCAATGGGAGGCAAGGAAGACATCGCATACGAGAATTGCCGCGCGATGCGTGAGAAGTTTGACAATATCGGCATCAGATACGACTACTTCGAGACTCCCGGAGGGCATACTTGGCCGGTATGGCGTGAAAGTCTTTATCACTTCGCTCCTCTTCTCTTCAAATAACAAAAATCGAATTACTCCCGGGTGATGATCAAGACGATTTTCAAGATTTTAGTCGGACTGCTTGCCGGTGGCCTATTGGGGCTGCTCTTAGGCGGCCTTATCGTGGTAGTTTTCACTGACACTACCTGGGCTGAGTATATAGCCAAGTATTATACTATTGACTTCAGCGAAGGGCTGGCAGTGGTGCTCGTGGCCATCACAAGCTTGATTGTATCATTTTTTATCCTCGTCACGCTGCATGAGCTCGGCCATCTGGTATGCGGATTGCTTACCGGATATAAATTTGTAAGTTTCAGGATTTTCAATTACACATTCTTCAAGCAGGACGGAAATTTCAGGATAAAGAAATTCGCAATTCCGGGCACCGGCGGACAGTGTCTCCTGGCCCCGCCCGATCTGCCGGTCAAGGATATGCGCACAGGATGGTATAATTTCGGAGGCATCTTTGCCAATATTATAGTGCTCGTCATAGCACTCCCCTTCTTCTTTCTCGATCTCAAGCCCTTTGTGGCGGAGGCGCTTGGCGTTTTCGTAGCCACAGATGCCTTCATCATTCTTATCAACGGCATTCCGATGCGGGCCGGAGGAGTGGGCAATGACGCATATAATATGATTTTGCTGAGGAGAAATCTTCTCAGCAAGCGGGGAATAGTCTGCCAGTTGCGTGCTAACGCTCTGATTCAAAGTGGGATGAGACCAAAAGACATGCCTGAAGAATTATTCAGCAATCCCGATGAGATTGACTACTCCAACGCTCTTGAAGTGTCGATACCCCTTATGTATGCGTCAAGACTCGTGGACATGGCCGAATATGAAGAAGCCAAAACGCTTTTTGAATCTCTCTATAGTCACAAAGAAGAGATAATGCCGTTATATGTCAATGAGATAGCATGCGAGCTCAGTTTCCTTTATCTTAGGACGGGAGAGATCGACAAGGCTGAAAGGCTGCTTGACAAGAATTTGCGCAAGTACATCACTGCCTACAAGGCTATGATGTCGTCTAAAATGCGCCTTCTCAGCGCCATCTACCTCTATCTTGAACACGACGAAACCAAAGCCACTGAAATTTACAGGCAATTGAAAGCAAGGGAAGAGGAATATCTGCTTCAGGGAGAAGTGAGAGGAGACATAGCATTGGTAGAGGATATGCTCAAAAACAGAAAATAAAACCTGTTGGATGAATTAAATTAAAGCGTATTTAACTTGACCGATTTTACGATG
>CAMWXO010000051.1 GCA_947178245.1 uncultured Porphyromonadaceae bacterium | reverse complement strand
CGCCGGACAACCAACTTCTTTCCCGCTTCGTGGGCTGGTTTATGTGTATACCAGACAGGCCCGGTAGAGATAGAAAAGGAGCTCAAAGACGGCGACATCATAAGGATCGGAGAAGGCGAGCTTGAAGTGATCCACGTGCCCGGCCATAGCCCCGGCAGCATCGCGCTCTATTGCCGGAAAGAAAAATTCGCCATCGTGGGCGACGCACTTTTCGAGGGAAGCATAGGGCGCACTGATCTGCCGGGTGGCAACCATCGGCAACTGATCGACGCGATAAAGAAGCGACTTCTGACGCTGCCTGAAGAGACACTGATCTATCCCGGACACGGAGGCAGCACTACCGTGGGAAGGGAAAAAGACATGAATCCCTTCTTATATTGATCTTTTCTTAAAAGGAATCATCATGAATCCCGACAAACCGGAAGAGAACGTTGCGCAGGAAGAGATCCGTGTTGGCAAGCATGTGACATGGATTGGATTCTGGACCAATATGGCGCTATCCGTGCTAAAGATCCTGGCAGGAGTGATAGGCAGGTCATCGGCCATGATAGCCGACGGCATCCACTCTGCGTCTGACCTCATAACGGACATCGCCGTAGTTCTTGTGCTCGGTGTGTCGCGTAAGAAGGCCGACTCCTCGCACTCATACGGGCACGGGAAAATCGAGACCTTCGTCACCTTCATCATAGCGCTGCTTCTGGCGGCTGTAGGCATAGGCATCCTTGTAGACGGAGTGAAACGCGCCATCGCTTTCTTTGAGGGTGAATCGATCAGCAGCCCCACATGGATAGCACTCGCCATGGCGATAGTGTCAATTCTGGCAAAGGAGTGGCTATTCCGTTTCACACGCAAGGCGGCCCGGCGCATTCACTCGCCGGCAATGGAGGCCAACGCATGGCATCACCGTTCTGACGCCTTCTCGTCGCTCGCAACGCTGGCCGGCATAGCGGGAGCGATGTTTCTGGGCCCGGGATGGAGATTTCTCGATCCTCTTGCAGCCGCGCTGGTGAGCGTGCTCATCATCACTATGGCCGTGAAAATGGCCCGAACATCCGTGCGCGAACTGCTTGAAGCGTCACTGCCTGCAAGCGAAGCTGAAAGCATAAGGCAGATTATACTCTCCACCCCCGGAGTGAGGGATTATCACCATTTCCGCTCGCGCAGCAACGGCAATACACGCATCATCGACTTCCATATAAAACTCGATCCCGACATCACTCTGCGCCGGGCCCATGATATAGCTACGACGGTGGAAAACGCGATAAAGGAAAATTTCTCACCCGCCGTGGTCAATATCCACATGGAGCCATACACGCCTGAACAATGATGGCTTCTCACACGTTATTCTTATCGGAATTGGCACGGTATTTGCTGTTTCCATGATGGGGAGTCACGGAAGGCTCTCCTATAACCAGGAGATAAAAATTATCAAAAAAAGTATAACCAGTAAAATCAATAACTGAAATGAACATCAAACCATTAGGCGACCGCGTGCTGGTGCAGCCCACCGCAGCCGAAGAAGTTACAATGGCTGGCATCATCATTCCTGACTCTGCAAAGGAAAAACCCCTGCGCGGAAAAGTTCTCGCGGCAGGTGCCGGCACCAAAGACGAAGAAATGGTGCTGAAGGCAGGCGATGAAGTGCTCTATGGCAAATATGCAGGCACTGAAATCGAATTTGAAGGAGAGAAATACATCATCATGCGCCAGAGCGATGTGCTCGCAGTGCTCGCCTGATTCAAAAAATCTGAATGAAAAACCGACAAAGAAATGGCAAAGATCATCAAATTCAACATACAGGCTCGTGAAGAGCTTAAGAAAGGTGTCGACGCTCTTGCCGATGCCGTGAAAGTCACACTCGGCCCGAAAGGCCGCAACGTAATCATCGAGAAGAAATTCGGCGCTCCCCACATCACCAAAGACGGTGTGACAGTAGCCAAGGAAATCGAGCTTGAAAACGCATTCGAGAACATGGGCGCCCAGCTCGTGAAGGAAGTTGCGTCGAAGACCGGCGACCAGGCCGGCGACGGCACCACCACCGCTACAGTCCTCGCCCAGGCAATCGTGACCGAAGGACTCAAGAACGTGGCTGCCGGAGCCAACCCCATGGATCTGAAACGCGGCATCGACAAGGCTGTCTCGAAAGTAGTGGAAGGCATCAAGGCCCAGAGCCAGGAAGTGGACGATGACATGGCGAAAATCGAGAACGTGGCACGCATCTCAGCCAACAACGACGACGAGATCGGCCGACTGATAGCCGAAGCAATGAAGACCGTCAAGAAGGAAGGCGTGATCACCGTAGAGGAAGCGAAAGGCACCGAGACCACTGTGGAAGTGGTGGAAGGAATGCAGTTCGACCGCGGATATATCAGCCCCTATTTCGTGACCAATTCAGAGAAGATGGAATGCCAGATGGATTCTCCTTTCGTGCTTCTCTACGACAAGAAGATCTCCAATCTCCAGGAGATGCTTCCTATTCTTGAGGCAGTGGCCCAGACAGGACGTCCGATGCTCATCATCGCTGAAGACGTAGACAATGAAGCCCTTGCCACTCTCGTGGTCAATCGTCTGCGCGGCAGCCTCAAGATCTGCGCCGTGAAGGCTCCCGGATTCGGCGACCGCCGCAAGGAAATGCTCGAAGACATCGCAGTTCTCACAGGAGGCAATGTCATCAGCGAAGTGAAAGGCATGCAGCTGAAACAGGCCACCATCAACGACCTCGGCACAGCAGAGAAGATCACCGTAAACAAAGACAACACCACTATCGTGAACGGTGCCGGCTCGAAAGACGCCATCGACGCACGTGTGGCTCAGATCAAGGCCCAAATCGAATCTACCAATTCGGAGTATGACAAGGAGAAACTTCAGGAACGTCTCGCCAAACTCGCAGGCGGCGTGGCAGTGCTCTACATCGGCGCTCCCTCTGAAGTGGAAATGAAAGAGAAGAAAGACCGTGTTGATGATGCCCTGAGCGCAACCCGCGCCGCTATAGCAGAAGGCATCGTTCCCGGCGGCGGCGTAGCATATATCCGCTGCCTCAACGGTCTCGACGAGCTGAAAGGCGACAACAACGACGAGAACACAGGCATCGCCATCATCCGTCGCGCCATCGAAGAGCCGCTCCGTCAGATCGTAAGCAATGCCGGTCTGGAAGGTGCCGTCATCGTGCAGCGCGTGAAGGAAGGCACAGGCGACTACGGCTACAATGCCCGCACTGACAGTTATGAGAACTTCTTCGCTACCGGCGTGATCGATCCTGCCAAGGTGACCCGTGTGGCTCTTGAGAACGCTGCCAGCATCGCCGGCATGTTCCTCACCACAGAGTGTGTCATCGCCGACAAGAAAGAAGAGAATCCTATGCCTCCCATGCCTGCCGGCGGAGGTATGCCCGGAATGATGTAAGCATCATTACAGAATAATATATCCAAGGCAGGAGGATGCAGCGACGTCTCTCCTGCCTTAACTATTTTTGGCACGCCTTTTGCTAATTGATAAATCAAAAAGGAAAATAATACGTTATATCATTATATGAAGAACGAATATTCAAAGCAATTCAGGCCTATCCTCGAGCAGGCGTTCCGCATCGCGCAGGAATTCGGCTCAGAGATTATCTCGAGCGAACACTTCGTACTGGGAGCGCTGCGCAATAAAGAGGGGTATGCCTACAAGATTCTGACACAGATTCACGCACCCATCGACAAGATGGTGCAGGAAGTGGAGGAATACATAAGGGAAAGTTCCGGTCCACGGGAATCCACTCCGCTTTTCGAGGAGCAGTTCCGCATAGCCATACCAGCCGTGCGTCTGCTTCAGCTTGCTTCGGCAGAAGCAAGGCGGATGCACTCGGGCGTCATCGGAGGCGAGCATATCCTTCTCGCCCTCATCCACGACCAGCGCGCCATGGACAGTGACTTCCTGAAACATTTCAAGGAGTCGTATCTAAATTTCGACATATCAATTCAGTCATTCGGCCCGGGTCAGATTCCCCCTCTCCCCTTGGGGCAGCAGAATTCCGGCGACGAGACTCCTGGATTTGATGATGAGGAGGCTGATGACGACGAAGAAGGCTTCGATGCGATCGCACCGAAAAGCAACGGAAAAAAGGCATCTTCAGCGCGCAAAGAGAAGAGCGACACTCCGGCTCTCGACAAGTTCGGCTATGACATGACGAAAGCCGCAGCCGAAGGCAGACTCGACCCCGTGGTGGGACGCGAGACCGAAATCGAGCGTCTGGCCCAGATCCTTTCACGACGCAAGAAAAACAATCCGGTGCTTATAGGCGAGCCCGGAGTAGGAAAATCCGCCATTGTCGAAGGTCTGGCGCTGCGCATCAATCAGCGGAAGGTGAGCCGAGTGCTCTTCAACAAGCGCGTGATCGGCCTCGACATGGCCGGAATCGTTGCCGGAACCAAATACCGCGGCCAGTTTGAAGAGCGCATCAAGGCCGTGCTCGACGAACTGCAGAAGAACCCCGACATCATCCTCTTCATAGATGAGATCCACACCATTGTCGGCGCCGGAGGAAGCCCCGGCTCCATGGACGCCGCAAATATCCTGAAACCCGCTCTGGCACGCGGTGAGATACAATGTATCGGAGCCACGACACTCGACGAATACCGCAAGAATATCGAGAAAGACGGTGCGCTGGAGCGCCGCTTCCAGAAAGTGATGGTGGAGCCCACGTCGGCCGAGGAGACTCTCGAGATCCTCAATCAGGTGAAGCAGAAATATGAGGATCATCACAACGTAAGATACACCGACGATGCCCTCAAGGCATGCGTGGAGCTCACCGAGCGCTACGTGAGCGACCGAAACTTCCCCGACAAGGCGCTCGACGCCCTCGACGAAGCAGGAAGCCGCGTGCATATCAGCAACATCTCGGTGCCGGAAGAACTTGACAAACTGGAGGAGCAGATAGCGAGCATCACCGAGGAGAAACTGAAGGCCGCCAAAGCCCAGGATTTTCAGAAAGCCGCCGAATTTCACAAGCAGGAGAAGCAGCTGAAGTCGCAGCTCGAAGAGGTGAAAGCGAACTGGGAAAACCAGCTTGACAAGGAGCGTCAGATCGTAGACGACGAGAAAGTGGCCGAGGTAGTGGCCATGATGACCGGAGTCCCGACCCAGCGCATAGCGCAGACCGAGGGCAACCGCCTTCTCGAGATGGGCAACACCCTCAAAGGCTCTGTAATAGGGCAGGAAGAGGCCATCAAGAAAGTGGTTAAGGCCATTCAGCGCAACCGCATCGGCCTGAAAGACCCCGACAAGCCTATCGGCGTGTTTATGTTTCTCGGGCCTACGGGCGTAGGCAAGACACACCTCGCCAAGAAGCTTGCGGAGTATCTCTTCGACAGCGCCGATTCGCTTATAAGGGTTGACATGAGTGAATTTATGGAGAAATTCACCGTCAGCCGCCTCGTTGGAGCGCCTCCGGGATACGTAGGATATGAGGAGGGGGGACAGCTCACCGAGAAAGTGCGCCGCCGCCCCTACTCGGTAGTGCTCCTCGACGAGATCGAGAAGGCTCACCCGGACGTGTTCAACCTGCTGCTGCAGGTGATGGACGAGGGACGCCTCACCGACTCGCTCGGCCGCCGCATCGATTTCAAGAACACCATCATCATCATGACCTCCAACGTGGGAAGCCGCCAGCTGAAGGACTTCGGCACTGGTGTAGGCTTCAACACCGCCGACGATGAGAAGAAACAGGCCCAGGGAGTGATCTCGAAAGCCATCAACAAGGTGTTCTCGCCCGAATTCCTCAACCGTATCGACGACATCGTGATGTTTGATCAGCTCGACAAGAAGGCCATCTTCGACATCATCGACGTGGAGCTGGCCGACTTCTACGGCCGTGTGATGAAACTCGGCTATGAGCTCACACTCTCTGACGAAGCAAAGGAATTCATCGCCGAGAAAGGCTACGACAAGAATTTCGGAGCCCGTCCGCTCAAACGCGCCATTCAGAAATATCTGGAAGACGAACTTGCCGAACTCCTGCTCAAACTCAACGCCGAGGGCAAGCTCGGAGGGAAGATCAAGGTCACCAGAGGCGACACTTCCGTCGAGCGCCTGACATTGGAATATGACGATCCCTGCGCTTGATACCGCATCAATACGAATATATGAAAAGACTCTTCAGGCATTCTGAGGAGTCTTTTCTGCATATTACGTCGATTTTCATTTGCATATCTGAATATTTTTAGTTAATTTTGTAGGTTGAAAAGATTAGGCAAAAATGACAATTGACGAAGACAAGATAATTCCGGTCAATATTGAATCGGAAATGAAAAGCGCCTACATCGACTATTCGATGTCGGTGATAGTATCGCGTGCCCTTCCCGATGTGCGCGACGGATTTAAACCGGTACACCGCCGTGTGCTCTACGGCATGGGAGAAGTGGGCAACTACTTCTCGGGCGACACCAAGAAATCTGCACGTATCGTGGGCGACGTGATGGGTCACTACCACCCGCACGGCGACTCCTCGATATACATGACTATGGTGCGTATGGCCCAGGAATGGTCGCTGCGTTATCCTCTCGTATTCGGTCAGGGCAATTTCGGATCGATCGACGGTGACTCTCCGGCCGCAATGCGATATACCGAGGTAAAGCTCTCGCGCATGGGCGAGGAAATGCTTCAAGACCTCGATTCGGAGACTGTAGACTTCGTGCCCAACTTCGACAACACCACCAAGGAGCCCACAGTGCTTCCGACACGTATCCCCAACCTCCTCGTCAATGGCGCGGCCGGCATCGCCGTAGGCATGGCCACCAACATGCCGCCCCATAACCTCACGGAGGCCCTGAACGCCTCGCTTGCCCTCATCGACAATCCCGACATAGACGTAGAAGGCCTGATGCAATACATCACGGCTCCCGACTTCCCCACAGGAGGAGAGATTTTCGGGCTCCAGGGCGTGCGCGACGCATACGAGACCGGCAAAGGCCGCATAGTGCTTCGCGCCAAGGCAGAGATAGAGAGCACCGACACCCACGATCAGATCATCGTGAGCGAAATCCCCTACGGCGTGCTGAAGAACGACCTCGTGAAGAGCATCGCTGACATGGTGGAGGAAAAGAAGATCGACGGCATTGCAGACATCACCGACACCTCCGCCCGAGGCAAGATTCACATTGCCATCGACATCAAGAGAGACGCCAACGCCCGGGTGGTGCTCAACAAGCTTTACAAGATGAGCCAGCTGCAGACAAGTTTCAGTGTAAACAATGTGGCTCTCGTCAACGGACGGCCCCGCACTCTCAACCTGAAGGAGATACTTCAGTATTTCGTGGCCCACCGCCACGAGGTGGTGATACGCCGCACTAAGTTCCTGCTCCGCAAGGCCGAGGAAAGAGCCCACATCCTGAAGGGCCTTATGATAGCCTGCGACAATATCGACGAAGTAATCCACATCATACGCAACTCACGCACCACCGACGACGCCCGCGCGAGCCTGACAGAGAAATTCGGTCTTGACGAAGTGCAGACACGCGCCATCGTGGAAATGAGACTGCGCCAGCTCACCGGCCTGGAACTCGACAAACTGCATGCCGAATATGATGAGCTGATGAAGCAGATAGCATTCTACAACGACATCCTCTCAAACGATGAGGTATGCAAGGACGTGATGAAGAAAGAACTCATCGAGATCCGCGACAAATACGGCGACGAGCGCCGCACGAAGATCAGCATGTATTCGAGCGACCTCAACGCTGAAGACTTCTATCCTGACGACGAGATGATCATCACCATCTCCCACCTCGGATATATCAAGCGCACTCCCCTCTCGGAGTTCCGCGCGCAGAACCGCGGCGGCGTGGGAGCAAAGGGAAGCAGCACCCGCGACAGGGACTTCATAGAGCATATCTATCCCGCCACCAACCACAACTCCATGCTCTTCTTCACCAATAAGGGAAGATGCTACTGGCTCAAGGTGTATGAAATTCCGGAGGCGGCCAAGAACTCGAAAGGTCGTGCCATCCAGAACCTGCTCAATATTGATGCGGACGACACCGTGAACGCCTTCATCTGCATCAAGAACCTGAACGACGAGCAATTTGTGGAGAGCCACTATCTCCTCTTCGCCACCCGCAACGGCGTGGTGAAGAAAACCCCGCTCAAAGACTATTCGCGCCCGCGTGCCAATGGAGTGAACGCCATCATAATACGCGAAGACGACACACTTCTGCAGGTGGAACTCACCGATGGCGACACCCAGGTGATACTTGCAAGCAAGGCGGGCTACGCCACACGCTTCGGAGAATCAGAACTCCGCTCGATGGGCCGAGTCTCCACCGGCGTGAGAGGCATGACACTGCGCGGCGATGACGACGAAGTTGTGGGAATGGTGACGGCCAAAACCGACGACACGGAACACAGCATACTTGTGGTTTCGGAAAACGGCTTCGGAAAGCGCACCGACCTCGAAGACTATCCCATCAGCGTGCATCGCGGAGGAAAGGGCGTGAAGACCCTCAACATCACCGACAAGACAGGCCCCCTTGTGGCAATAAAGAAGGTGACTGATGAAAACGACCTCATGATCATCAACCAGAGCGGCATCACGCTGCGCCTGCCTGTAGACACGCTGCGCCTGCAGGGCCGAAACACTCAGGGAGTGAAACTGATCGACCTCTCCAAGCGTGGCGACCATATCGCTTCGGTGTGCGTAGTGGATTCAGACCCGGAAGAAGCGGCCGAGCAAGAAATAGCTGCCGAAGAAAATGAAAATACCGAAAACTGAAACTAAAACTTATAATAAAATGAAAAAACTCATGACATTCGCGCTCTGCTTCGCAGCCGTCGGCTCAATGAGCGCACAGAAAGCCAACGTGGAAGCCGCGAAGAAACTCGCCGGCAAGACCGACCAGATCGAAGAGGCCCGCAACCTGATACAGCAGGCTATGGAAAATCCCGAGACAGCCGACCAGGCTCAGACCTACTTCATCGCCGGAAAGATCGAATATGATGCCTACGACAAGGACTCAGGCCTGAAGATGGTGAACCCCGCAAACGTGGATCCCGTGAAGATGGCCACCAACCTTCTCAACGGCTACAAGATGTTTGTTAAGGCTCTCCCCCTCACCGACATCCCCAACGAGAAGGGAAAGACCGACGCCAAGACAAAGAAAGACATCATC
>CAMWXO010000050.1 GCA_947178245.1 uncultured Porphyromonadaceae bacterium | reverse complement strand
TCATGAAGAGGCCCTTGATGATGGGGCGTTCGAGGCGGAGTGAGGTCAGATTGCGCTTGTAGTATTGCGTCACTGCCGCAGTGTCTATAGGTTGCACACCCTTCGCACGCATCTTGCGCCTGTAGGAGTCAGCGATAAGGCTCCGGCGGTAGTCGGCGGTCAGTTGCTCTATGCGATCCATGTCGTCGATCTGGCTTGCTGCAAGATCCTCGATGATGAATCCGTCGATCCAGCTGTCGGCGATAGAGCGTATCATGGTGGCGCTGTCTGACGATGAAATCCCTGCGGGCACCCTGCGGAGTATGTCGGGCATGAGAAGCACCGAATCGCGGTATTGCGCCACGAAGTCGGGGTTTTCTGCCGAGGCCGCTCCATCCTTTGCGCCGCATGAGCAGGCAAGAAGCGGAAGCCCAAAGAGTATTATCGCGCTATTCTTCATCAATCAGCAAAATTACAAAAAAAATCTCAACTCCACAATAAAAAAATCGGGATGCAGCCCGCCTGAGCGCATCCCGAGTGCAAAATTAAGTTAAATCCTATCCTCCAACTATATTTTTACTTCACTTTCCTGAGCACCTTCTCATTTACGGTGACCGGATATTTCTCTTTAAGGCGTTTCACCCAGTCTGACTCCAGATATGTCTGATAGTCGCTCACCACGAGGCTTTTCACATCGCTCATGCTTTCGGGCTCGTTGAGCATCCTCGGATTCCAGAGGTAGACTTCGGTAAATTTCTTATTGCTCGGCTTCACTTCCGCGCCTCCGAATGCGAGATAGTCTACCATCTTGTCGTGGCCTTCCTCGCAGTTCACGCGCTTGAGCGAAGCCTTTCCGGCAAACTCTTTTCCAAGTGCCTTCAGTTCTGATTCGTCGCTGATCGATGCGAGTCTCTCACGGATGATGGCGCCTACTGAGTCATTGACTGCCTGCACGAGAATACCTTTCACGTGAGGCTTCTGCCATGTGTAGTTGCTGCTGTTCGCCTTGAAATATTTCTATAGTCCTTCGGTGTCTTTCCCCGCGCGATCCCACACTTCCTGCAGGCTTGCCTCGTAGAGGAGCGAGCCGTCGCGGTATTCATCAAGCAGGTTGCTGTAGGCGGCGACGTTGTTATAGAGCCAGTCTTCTTCGGTGGAGATGAGGCTGTTGTCATAGAAATTTTCGAGTATGCCGCGCAGTCGGCTGCAAGCCGTCTCCCCGTCAGTAATGTTGAGCGGCATGGCATTCTCGGCCCAGTCTGCCAGGCAGATGCTTTTCTTGCCGATTTTTGCTATCTCGATATTGCCGATGGTGGCGCGGTTGCGGGCATTGACCATCCATACGGAGTCTATTCCTGTCTCCGCCACTCCGTTGCAGAGCATATCGATGTTGGCTTTGGAGAGGCTTCCCTTGTGCTTCTTGCCGAGATTGGCGATAAGATTCTTGCGGATAAGGGCGTTTCTTTCGTCTTGCTCTGAGGAGAATCGCTGCAGAAGCACGGGCTTCATATCGTCGAGTGTAGCGAGTCCGCGCGCGTCGAGCTTGCGCACTATGTGCCAGCCGAACTGGCTTCTGAACGGCTCGGAAATTTCTCCTATTCCTATCTCGAAGGCAGCTGAATCGAAAGGCTCCACCATCATGCCGGCCTCAAACCACTGGAGGCGTCCGCCCTGGCGTCCGGAGCCCTTGTCGTCGCTGAGTTCGCGAGCAAGATCCTCAAATTTCTCAGGGTCAGCCTTCACCACTTTCGCTATGCTGTCGATGGCTGCTTTTGCCGCGGCCTCTTCTTCAGCGGTGGCATCCTGACGGCACATTTTCATGATGTGTTCAGTCAGCACCGAGCCTCGTGCCGGACGCTTACGTCCACCTTTGAGCACGTGATAGGCCTGAGCGGATTCCACTATTTCCGAGATCTCGCCCGGCTGAAGGCTGAACGCCATCTTCTCGAATGCGTATGGGAAGCGGCCGGTGGTGATCCATCCCATCCTTCCGCCGGAGAGGTAACTGCCGCGGTCGGTGGAATATTTCTTGGCCAGCTCGCCGAAGTCGGCGCCTCCGATGATGGCGGAGCGCAACGAGTCGGCTGTGGCGTAAGCCAGGCGTTCTGACTCCGGAGTGTTGCCTTTCAGAATCATGATGTGGTAAGCCTCCACCTCGTTACGACTGCGGTCATACTCCTCCTTTACGAGGGAGTTGAGAAAGATTGAATCTGTCATGTAAGGCTTGGCGAGGTCTGCCTTATACTGATCCATCTCTTTCCGGAAAGAGGCGAGGGTGTCGATTCCCTTGGCGTGAGCATCGGCCACCTTCAGCTTGTAGATCTTGAACATTTCGGCGTAATCTTCCAGTGTCTGAGGTTCCACCTGTTGCTGCCGGTTCTTGTGATAGAGGTATTCAAATTCCGAACGGCTCACATCTTCACCGTTGACAGTCATCACCACCTCTTTCTTCGCCATGCCTGTCAGGGCGGTGGCTGCTGTGATCGCTATTGCTGCGATTGTCTTTCTGTTCATTGTCTGTTTCAGTTCAATAAAAAAGGAGGAAAACATGTTTTCCTCCTTTCTTAACGTAAAGATGTGTCGAAAATTGTATTCTGTCGCGCTTAAATCTTTCCTTATTGCTCTCCCGACTGGTTGAGGCCCGGATTGCGTGAGAGTTTTTCGAGCACGTAGGCGGCATCTACTGTAAACTTCTTCTGCTTCGTGGAAGGCACCTCATACATGGCATCGACCATCACGGTCTCAACGATGCTTCTCAGGCCTCGGGCCCCGAGTTTGTATTCGATGGCTTTGTCTACTATGGTGTCGAGCGCGTCATCGGTGAAGGTAAGCTCCACGCCGTCCATCTCGAAGAGTTTCTGATACTGACGGATGATGGCGTTTTTCGGCTCCACAAGTATCCTGCGCAGGGCTTCGCGGTCGAGCGGGTTGAGGGCCGTCAGCACCGGCAGGCGCCCGATGATCTCCGGGATGAGGCCGAACGACTTCAGATCCTGCGGCATCACGTAGCGCATGAGATTCTCGCGTTTCTTTTTGGCGTCGCCTGAATTATGGGCATAGCCTACGGTGTGGGTGTTGAGCCTGGCCGCGATCTTGCGCTCTATGCCGTCGAATGCGCCGCCGCATACGAAAAGGATGTTTTTCGTATCCACCGGAATCATCTTCTGCTCCGGATGCTTTCTGCCGCCGTTTGGCGGCACGAGCACCGTAGAGCCCTCGAGGAGTTTCAGAAGGCCTTGCTGCACTCCCTCTCCGCTCACGTCGCGTGTGATCGAGGGATTGTCGCTTTTTCTGGCTATCTTGTCGATCTCGTCGATGAAGACTATGCCGCGTTCAGCACGCTTCACGTCGTAGTCGCAGGCCTGCAGAAGACGCGTCAGAAGGCTTTCGATGTCTTCGCCCACATATCCGGCCTCGGTGAGGACGGTGGCGTCCACGATTGTGAAAGGCACGTCGAGCAGGCGGGCGATGGTCTTGGCCAGCAATGTCTTGCCGGTGCCGGTGGGGCCCACGAGAATCACGTTCGACTTCTCTATGTCCACGTCTTCGGCATCCTGCTCCCCGGCGTCGAGGCGCGCTATGCGCTTGTAGTGGTTGTAGACTGCCACGGCCATGTATTTCTTAGCCTCATCCTGCCCGATGATATACTGGTCGAGATATTCCTTTATCTCCTTGGGCTTCGGTATGGAACGCTTGGCCTTGGGCGCAGGTTGCGAGTCGGAGGCGCGCTTTCCCAGTTCGGCAGCAGCCGCCGTGTCGATATAGGAGATGCAGTCTGTGCAGAGCGAGAGCCCCGGCATTATCTCCACCACGGGTGAAGACGGGGAGTCTACGGTGCCGCACATCGCGCATGAGAGTCCGTTGCCGGATGATTTCTTTGCCATGTCCGGAGCCTCCCTTACTTCTTCTTCTCGTTGATGAGGATTCGGTCGATCATGCCGTATTCCTTGGCTTCGGAAGCAATCATCCAGTAGTCGCGGTCGCTGTCGGCAGCCACTTTCTCCATGCTCATTCCGCTGTGTTCGGAGATGATTCTGTAGAGCTCATCCTTGAGTTTGAGAATCTCGCGGGCTGTGATCTCGATGTCGGAAGCCTGACCCTGGATGCCTCCCATGGGCTGGTGGATCATCACGCGGCTGTGGGGGAGGGCGAAACGCTTGCCCTTCTCGCCGGCCACGAGAAGCACTGCTGCCATCGAGGCTGCCATGCCGGTGCAGATGGTGGAGACGTCGCTGTTCACGTATTGCATCGTGTCGTAGATTCCGAGGCCTGCATAGACGCTTCCGCCCGGAGAGTTGATGTAGAGCGAGATGTCTTTGTCGGGATCCACCGAGTCAAGATAGAGCAGCTGGGCCTGGATGATGTTGGCGCTCGCGTCGGTCACCTGCGTGCCGAGGAAGATGATGCGATCCATCATAAGGCGTGAGAATACGTCCATCTGAGTTACGTTGAGCTGACGCTCCTCGAGGATGTAGGGATTCATATAGTCGGCGTGGGGCACGGTCACTCCGGCCCTGGCTTCCACTGCTTTCTGATAGCCTGAAAGCGTATTGCTGCTGATGCCGAGATGCTTCACGGCGTATTTTTCAAAATCTGTCATATTCATTGTGTATTGAAGTCAGAAGCGGCGATGCGGATTTCCGCACCGCCGCCCGGTATAACGTTGGTTAAAGTTATGCTTCGGCCGGTGCGAAGAGTTTGTTGAAGTCTTCCACGCTCACTGTCTTCTCTTCAAGAGTCACCGCATTCTTGATGGCATGGTAGAGCTTGCTTTCGAATGCCTGCTGGCGCACCTGGTCGCCCTGCTTGCCTCCGGCGAGTTCCTCGGCATAGCGGTCGAGTATGTCGTCAGGCACGTTGGGCATACCATACTGCGCGAACTGGTTGCGTGCGATCGACTTTGCGAGCTCCTTCACGTCTTCGGGAGTAACCTCCACGTTGAGATCCTGAGCTATCTTGTCGCTCACGAGCTGCCATACGAGCTGCGGACGCGCCTTGGCATACTCCTCATCGATGTTCTCGTCGTTGAGGGTCTCGTTGGCCTGGATCAGGTAGTCTTTGAGCACTGCGTCGGGGAGAGTGATCTCACCTATGGCTTTCATGATGGCGTCTTTTGCGTCGATGGTGAAGCGGAAGTCGCTGTCATTGGCAAGCTGCGCCTTGATCATGTTCTTCACGCCTTCCTTGTATTCCTCTTCGTTCTTCACGTTGTCTTTGCCGAAAAGCTGATCGTAATATTCCTGTCCGAGTTCAGCGGGCTTCAGCACGATGGCGTCGGTCACCTCGAAGCGGAAGTCGCCCTTATGGTTATCCACGTCGTCTTTGTCGATATGGAGCATGGAGCTCATCTCCACAGGGCTGCCGTCGCAGGTTGCGGCAGGATTGAAAGTGAAGCTGTCGCCTACTTTCTTGCCTACGAAGATAGCCTTCTGCTCTTCGCTCTTGAAGTGCTCGGGAGCCACGATGCCGTTCTCCACTACCACTCCGCCTTCCTTGACGTTGCCGTTTTCGTCAAGCTCGGTGATGATGCCTTTCACCACTGCGTTGCTCTCGATGGTGTCGCCTGATTCCTGCTTGCCGAAGCGGCGGCGCAGGTTCAGATCCTGCTCGCCAACCAATTCGTCGGTCACCTCGATGTCGTAGTAGGGCACCTTGAGGTCTTTGCTTACGGGATTGGAGAGCTCGGGAGCGAGACCTACCTTGAACTTGAATGTGAAGTCGTCGTTTTTAAGGTCGAACTTTTCGTCGGCCTCGGGTACGGGATTTCCGAGCACGCGCAGGTTCTGTTCCTTTATATAATTGTAGATGGCTTCTGATGCTGCCTTGTTGATCTCATCATATTTCACGGCATCACCATATTTCTTCTGAATCAGCGATGCAGGAGTCTTGCCGGGACGGAAGCCCGGTTCAGGACGGTTTTTGGCGATGTTCTTCAGGGCTTTCTTCACGTTGTCGGCATAGTCAGCCGCAAGAAGCTCAACGGTAATGATACCGTTTACTTCGTCAATTTTTTCAAACGTTACGTTCATTTCTTGGATAGTATCTTTTTATTTCTGTTATCTGAATAACAAATTCCGTGCCAGTATTTTCAACGCTGAGCAGCGGAATATGAGGTTATTTTGGGTTTATTTCGCAAAATTAACAAAAAAAACCGACATGACCAAAAAAAGTCACGACGCGCGCATCTTTGATGTGAACGTCGTGATATCTGTTTGCTACGCGACACCGTCGGGGCGACGATGTCGCGGTGAGGTGCGCGTATGGTGGTGTTTCAATTTTTCTTCGTTTCCTTTCTTTCAGCCTTCGCTTTCTTTCCTTCAGCCTTGGCTTTCTTAGCCTTTGCGAATGAGTTATTGCTGCCGGAGACTTTTTCAATCTGTCCGCAAGCCTTCATGTCTTTGCTGCAGGCCTTTTCGGCTTTGGTGCATTCCTGTGCTGCTTTGGCGCAGGCCTTTCCTGACTTGGCACACTCTTTTCCTGCCTTGGTGCATGCCTGGCCTGCTTTAACGCACTCCTTTTTGGCGTTGCTGCATGCTTTGTCGCAAGTCTTTCCGGCGTTGGAGCATTCCTTCTTGTCTTTGCAGCACTCCTTACCGTTCTTGCAGCATTCCGTCTTTGCCTTCTGTGTCTTGGTGGTTGCGGTCTGCGCCTGTGCGCCTGCAGCCATGAGGATGGCCATGGCGGCGATCAAAAGATATTTCTTCATGCTTCTCTGAGTTGTGAATGATAATTTTCTTTATAACGTAGCCCGAGGATGTTTATTATCCGCATATTGTCGAATTACCTCGGGAATGTTCATCAAAATGATATCGGCTGGCTCATTTGAATCCTAAAAAGCTCAGTGTGTGTTTCAAGCCGCGTATGAATTTCTCCTTCCTTGTATATACGGGTCTCTCAGGCATAGTCCCGTTGCCTACCCTTGTGTCTATTTCCATAGCGAGGCGACGCTCGTCGTGGTTGATATCCTCCACTCTCGCTATAAGCTCGCTGATGATGGAGTCGCGGGGCATGATATCGGATTGGAAGATCATCACTCCGTCTTCAATGGCAGCCAGAGGGTCGCGCTCTTTTCGCCGGGCCTCTTTTACCGTGATATATTCCCGGTCGGCTATCGTGAGGTCGAAATAGGTGGTCACATATATAAGGTCGTTGTTGCGGTTGAACCGAAACATATCATGTCCGCGCCCCATCGACTCGATATAGCACGATATCCCGTCGATGTTAGCGGGCTTCACGGCAAACGTGTCGATGTCTGAATAGCTGTATTCCATCACCATCCTCTCGAAATCAAGGTCTTTCCATGTGGAGCCTCCGAGCCGCGGTGCCCATTTCCTCTTGATGGTATCGGCCAGCACATTGACATATACCCTGGCTTTGTCGCCCTCTTTATGCCATATCTCAGCCGGGGAATATTTTCCCATCAGGGTGTCGGTACCCTGCCGGCTGCCGGCGATTTTCGACGGATAGGCTATACGCCCGGGCAGGGATATCCAGTCAGACCACGAGAAGTGATGGTTTACCCGGTCGGAGACACTGTCGCGTCCGTAAGCGTCAGTGAATCTGTAATACGATTTCGTTTTCAATATCCTCGGGATATTCCGCGCCCTGAATTTCTTTTCATTTTCCGCGGGCAACATGAAGTCTACCCATTTCTCTCTGTAAAGCATCAGCGTGTCTGTCGATGAAGCCAGGGTGGAAATCTCGCGCAGATAGCCTGTCAGATGGAGGATAGGCCGGCGGCGGGTGTCTACCTTTACTTCGGGCAATGCCACGGGAGTCTTGATCATTATTATTGAGGTGTCGGAAGGAGACGCTATGGTGGTGTCTTCATATCCGAGACTGCGCAGTGTCAGCGGGTATGCCCGGCTGTCAGCCGTCGGCATGGAGCCGTCGGCACTGCAGGTGCCTATCAGCTTCCCGGAGCGGTCGAAAACCTTAATGCCGCTAAGGGGCTTTCCGGTGGCGCCGTCGATCACTCTCGGCGATGATGCCGTAGCTGTTACCTGCAGTATGAGCGCTAAGCACAAGACTATGGCGATAGCCGGCAGTGACACCTTGAAGCGGGCTCCCCGTTTTCTTTCTATATGGAATCGTTTAGGAATCATGCGGCAAAGTTATCAAATCCGCTGCAATCTGCCAATTTGCGGAGAGGCATTTAACGTTATTTAGTCCTTTCCCAATATGCTGTAAAAAAGAGTTAAAAATATGTTTAGCTTTAAACCGATGGCGAAATGCCGGGTCAAAGAAGCGTAACCAATCGAAAAAATCAATAATAATTCACGAAAACAAATCAAGACATGAAGAAGATATTTATGACCCTCGCGCTTGCCGCAGCGCTCGCAATCCCCGCGGCAGTAAACGCTCAGAACAATACTTCCGCAACAAAGGAAAAGACTGAATGCTGCAAGAATGGTAAGGAGTGCAGCAAAGACAAGAAGGAATGCTGCAAAGACGACAAGTCTGCATGCTGCAAAGACGGAAAAGGCAAGAAAGGCAAGGCCGGCATGAAGGGCAAATACGGAAAGCCCGGCAAGAAAGGGGCCGGCCACAGAGACGGTATGCGTCGTGGCGACAATCCGATGTTCAAAGGCATTACCCTCAGCGCCGACCAGCAGAAGAAACTTGATGATCTCAGAGCTCAACGTAGCGCTGCTGCTAAAGATGCCAAAGCTAAGGCAAAGGCTGACGCTAAGGAGGCTAAGTCAAGAAACCGCGAGGATATGAAGAAGATGCGCGAGGAGTTTGATAAGGGAGTGGAGCAGATTCTAACTCCTGACCAGCTCAAGCAGTATCAGGCCAACAAGGCTGAAATGCAGCAGAAGCGTGCAGAGCGCGCAGCTCAGAAAGGCCAGAAGAAATAAGAAAATCACACACATTGTGAATCAAAATAAAAGATGCATCCCTCTCAGGGACGCATCTTTTTGCTGTATATGGTATTGTCAAGATACAAGTTCAGAGAACAGGCGATCGAAAGTCTCCTCCAGATCGGCGCATAGCCCGGGATGGGGACGTGAAGTCTGGATAACGCTGCTTTTCACTGCCGATATCCACCTGAATCTTTCCTCCACCGGATAGAGGGCCACCGGGCCGGCGCTTCCCGAGCCTGCGGCTATGTCGGTCAGCGCCTGAAGCTGTTTCTTCAGCAATGTGAGGTCAAAACCGGGAGCGAAGACGTGGAGCAGCTCCTCGGGCAGCTTTATTTCCACTTTCAGCCAGCGCTTTCGCTTGCACATCATTGCAAGCCCTACATTCACGAATTCCTCACGCTCCACGCGGGGAACAAACCTCACTACGGCAAATTCATATCTGTTTAGCTCTTGCATCTTCCACCGCTTTTATTATATCC
>CAMWXO010000049.1 GCA_947178245.1 uncultured Porphyromonadaceae bacterium | reverse complement strand
TTCACGCCGATGCAGCGAGGGTTCACACCATGAAGGTTCAGAAAGAGGGAGACTTCATGAGCGCTCCCTCCATACGCCTCGGCAGCGACGACCGGATATGCGTGTCATTCGACGACCTGAATGAAGACCGCGAGGATCTGCAGTATAGGCTCGTGCACTGCAATGCCGACTGGACTCCATCAGCCCTGTTTGAATCGGAATACCTCGACGGCTTCAACATAGCCGATATCGATGACTGGGCCTTCTCGCAAAACACTTTCGTGCATTACGTAAATTATCGCATCGTCTTGCCCGACGAGCGGATGAATCCACTCGTCTCGGGCAACTACCGGCTTGAGATATTTCATCGTGACTCACCCGACGAAGTGCTCGGAGAAGCCCGCTTCTCCGTGTCGGAGGAGAGCGCCCGGACACATGCCACCAAATCCACGAGCACCGACAGGGGCATCAACACCGAATGGCAACAGCTCGAAGTGTCGGTCACCCCCACGGGCTCGGCTATCGATGACCCCTACCGGAACCTTCGCGTGATACTGACCCAGAACGGTATGACCTCGACGCAGCGCACTCTCGACACGCCGAGCCGCGTGGAGGGAAAGACTGTGGTCTACACACATTTTCCGGAACTCATCTTCAAATCAGGCAATGAATTCCGGCGCTTCGAGACAGTGCGCGCCGGGTATAATGACATGCACGTGGACTCCATGCGCTATCTCGGCAGGAACTATCACGCCTGGCTCTCGCCCGACAGGGAACGGGCCACACGGCAATACAGTTACGACCAGACTCAGCAGGGGCGTTTTCTCGTGAGGGAATACAACTCCACCGATTCCGACCTCGGCGCAGATTACATCACGGTGCATTTCCGCCTGGAAGCGCCCGAAGTAGTGGATGCCGACGTGTATGTGGAGGGAGAATTCACCGGCTGGGGGCCCTCCGATGTGTCGAAGATGCACTATGACTATCAGGATGGAGCCTATCTGCTCGAGATGCCCCTGAAGCAAGGAAGCTACAACTACCGCTACACAGCCATACCGCGGCGTGGCAAACGCGAAGCCGACCCGTCGCTGATAGAAGGCGACAAATTCGAGACCCGCAACGAATACCGCATCCAGGTGTGGTATCGCCCTACGGGGGCGCGAGCCGACCGGCTGCTGAGCGACACTACATTCTGACCTCAGACTAAAGAAAACAATGATACAGATCAACGACACCCTCGTCTCGCTTGACGTGGTGGAATCTTACTTTGAGTGTGACCTCGACAAATGCCTCGGTGAGTGCTGCATCGAAGGCGATGCCGGCGCTCCCCTGCTGAAGGAGGAGGCCGAGAAGCTTCAGGAACTCCTTCCGGAGGTGATGCCTCTCATGACCCCTGCCGCAAGAGAAATAGCCGAAGAGCAGGGAGCAAGCTACACTGACGAGGAGGGCGACCTCGTGACAAGCATCGTCAATGGGAAAGACTGCATCTTCACGTTCTATGCCGAGGGCGGGAAATGCCTGTGCCTGCTCGAACGCCTGCGCCGCGAAGGGCGTCCCGGATTTTTCAAGCCCATAAGCTGCAGCCTTTATCCGATCCGCCTCAAGGACTACGGCGGCATGACGGCAGTGAACTATCACCGCTGGAAGATATGCAAATGCGCCGAGATTCTCGGCCGGAAAAAGGGCGTGAGGGTGTATGAGTTCCTTAAAGAGCCGCTGATAAGGCGGTTTGGAATCAGATGGTATGAGGAACTTGAGCTCACCGCCCGGGAATGGCTCAAACTCAATCGATGAAGATGCGCGAGAGATGCTTCTCGAGATCCGTAGACGTGATCTGCGTGGTCATCACTCCGTCTTTCGCTATCGATATGTTGCCGGTCTCCTCGCTGACGACTACGCAGACTGCATCCGAGGCCTGACTCATGCCGAGGGCTGCCCTGTGGCGCAATCCCAGATGCTTGGGAAGGTTCATGTCATGGCTCACCGGGAGAATGCAGCCCACCGACATGATACGCCGGCGCGCTATTATCATGGCGCCGTCGTGAAGCGGAGAATTCTTGAAGAATATGTTCTCGATAAGGCGTGTGTTGATATCGGCGTCAATTATGTCGCCGGTCTTCTCATAGTCGTCGAGAGGCACTTTCCGCTGGAAGCAGATGAGGGCGCCGGTCTTCGATTTCGACATCGACATGCAGGCGTAGACCACGGCCATGACGAGTCCGTGATAGGTGTTTTCCTCCTGCTCGCCGTGATGGAATAGACGCTTGAGGCTCTTCAGCCTTCCGCGCGATCCTATGTCGATGAGAAACCTCTTTATCTGATCCTGAAAGAGTATGACGAGAATGATGAGGCCGATGCTCATGAACTTGTCGAGGATCGTCCCCGTAAGCTTCATGTCGAAGATCTCGGCCGCCATCACCCAGATGATGATGAAGAAGAACACTCCATAAAAGAGACTGATAGTCCCCGAATTTTTCATCAGCCGATAGAGATAGAAGAGCAACGCGCCCACTATCAATATGTCTATTAGGTCTTTTATGCCGAATTCCATCTTTTACGAATCAAATTTCAAAATATTCATGGCCACGTCTCTCGTCTGCACTGCGGCAGCCACATCATGCACCCTGATGATGTCGGCCCCGTGTAGAAGGGCATACATGTTCAGGGCGATCGTTCCCGGCAGGGCATCCTCCGGAGCCAGGCCCTGCTCCTTCCATATCATCGACTTGCGCGAGATGCCCGCGAGCACCGGGAGATCCATGCCGCAGATATCATCAAGCCCAGTCATCAGCTGATAGTTCTGCGCTGGAGTCTTCGCAAATCCGAATCCGGGGTCTATGATGATGTCGCATACACCCCTCTCACGCAGCGCATGCACCCTGAAAGCGAGTTCGGTGATTACGTCGGCCACCACGTGGTCATAGTCGGTGAGCGTCTGCATGGTGGCCGGAGTACCGCGCGTGTGCATCAGCACGTATGGCACTTTCAGGCCGGCCACGGTGTCGAACATCTCCGCATCGAGCAGTCCGCCCGATATGTCGTTGATGATGTCGGCCGAAGCCTCCACGCAATCACTGGCCACATCGGCCCTGAACGTGTCTACCGAAATCACGGCGTCGCTCCATTCCTCACGAGTGACGGCAATGGCCCGCAAAAGCCTCTCCTCTTCCACCTCCCGGCTCACGGGGAGGCTTCCGGGGCGGGTGCTGCAAGCGCCTATGTCGATGCAGTCGGCGCCTTCATCCCTGATGGCACGGATGCGGGCGCGCAGGGCTTCATCGTCGGTCACGCGGCAGCCTGAATAGAAGCTGTCGTCGGTGACGTTGAGGATGCCCATCACCCACGGCCGGCTGAAGTCGCGGAGAAATCCGCGGATGTTGATCGAGAGACCTTTGTCTTTTTTCATACCGCAAATTTACATATTTTTTGGCAGTTATGGAAATTTTTTGTAATTTTGCACTCGGTTTTGCAATCGCTGGCAAGAAATATACCCTGACGAGAGGGGTATGGGAAGATGCTTGTTATGTTGCAAAAGTAATTTTAATATCTATAAAACAATGGATTTAATCAAAATCGCGGAGGAAGCATTCGCAACTCCCAAAAAGCAGTTTGACGAGTTCGGCCCCGGCGACACCATCACGGTCGCCTATCGTATCAAGGAAGGCAACAAGGAGCGTATCCAGCAGTATCGTGGCGTAGTGATCCGCATCTCGGGCCATCAGGACAAGAAGCGCTTCACAGTGCGCAAGATTTCCGACGGAATCGGAGTGGAGCGTATCTTCCCCATCGAATCGCCGTTTATCGAATCGATCACAGTAAACAAGCTCGGTAAAGTGCGCCGTGCAAAACTTTACTACCTGCGTAAGCTCACCGGTAAGAAAGCACGCATCAAGGAACGCTTCGTAAAGAAGGAGAAGTAATATCCGGTGGATGCACTTTTCTGCATGAAATAAAAATCGGACGGATAATTCCGCCCGATTTTTGTTATATCAGTATGGCAAAGAAAAAGAAAGCACAGCAGCCCCGCCCGTCGATGACCGGAGACTCACGCGAAGGTCTCGTGGTGAAAAGCACCGGCAGCGCCTACGACGTCTGTCTCGATGACGGCGGCGACACGATCAGTTGCCGCGTAAAGGGCAATTTCAGGATAAAAGGAATACGCACCACCAATCCCGTGGCCGTAGGCGACAGGGTAAGGGCAGTGCGCGCGTCGGACGACGCCTGGTATATCACTGAGATAATGCCACGCCGCAACTACATAATCAGGCGCGCGTCAAACCTCTCGAAGGAATCGCACATACTTGCCGCCAACATCGACATGGCCCTGCTCGTGGCCACACTCCGCGAGCCGGAAGTGCCGCTGACATTCATAGACCGCTTTCTTGCCACAGCCGAGGCCTATCGCATTCCGGCCGGCCTGATACTAAACAAATCCGACCTATGGGACGAAACGGATCAGGAACTCGGAGAAGCCATGAGATACCTGTATGACTCGATAGGCTACACCACTTATATAGTATCCGCCGCCACCGGTGCCGGGCTCGACAGCCTGCGCTCCGCCACTGCGGGAAAGATATCGCTCCTGGCGGGCAACAGCGGAGTGGGGAAATCATCTCTCATCAACGCCCTCATCCCGGACGCGAATCTGCGCACAGGCGAAATTTCAGAACTATACCACACGGGAACCCACACCACTACTTTTTCCGAAATGCTCCGGCTACCCTACGGAGGGGAGATAATCGACATCCCGGGCGTGAGAAGTTTCGGCACCATTGACTTCAGCGTGGAAGACACCGGGCACTTCTTCCCCGAGATCTTCCGCGAGGCTCAGAAATGCAAATACAGCGATTGCCGCCACAACGGAGAGCCGGGCTGCGCGGTGGCCGACGCGGTAGCCGACCACAGAATAGCGGAATCACGCTACGCCTCCTACCTCAACATCCTCGATGAAGTGCTCGCCGGCTCAACCGACAAATACCGTAAACCGTTTTAGACTCAGGTTTAGACGGAATGCATAATTCATAATGCACAATTCATAATTAAGGTCTTTTAAAGTCTCTAAGGTCTTTAGGGTCTTCTGACAACTCAATTCTCATTAAACGAAGTACTCAATTCATAATGCACCACACCGTCACAGTACTCTCCGCGGCTCTGCTTCTGACCTCAGCTGCCACAACCACGACCCGCGCCGCTTCGACATACGACGCACGCTTCGAGCAATATCCCACTTACTCGGGTGATGACCTCGAACTGAAAGTGGACTCCTCGGGCACCCACTTCCGCCTCTGGAGTCCGAAAGCTCAGGAAGTGCGCCTCAATCTCTATAATACAGGACTTAACGGTACTCCTTACGAGACCGTAAACATGACTTTCCATCCTGAAAACGGCACATGGACTGCGAGCTTCCCGAAAGCGCTCTACGGAAAATACTATACCTTTCAGGTGAAATACGACGGCCGATGGCTCGATGAGACTCCCGGAGTCTGGGCTAAGGCGGTTGGAGCCAACGGCAAGCGGGGTGCCATCATAGATTTCTCGCTCACCAATCCGGCGGATTGGGCAGACGACAAAGGGCCGATGACTGAAAATTTCACCGATGTCATCCTCTACGAGATGCACCACCGAGACTTCTCGATGAATCCGTCGTCAGGAATAGCCAACAAGGGTAAATTTCTCGCGCTCACAGAAGAGGGTACCGTCTCGCCCGAGGGTGAGAAGACAGGCATCGACCATCTCAAGGAACTCGGAGTGACGCATGTGCATATCCTCCCGAGTTACGACTATAACTCCGTAGACGAGACCAACCTGCAGACCAACACTTACAACTGGGGCTATGACCCGCAGAACTACAATGCCCCTGAAGGCAGCTACTCCACCAATCCCTCAGACCCTGCCGTAAGGATACGCGAGATGAAGGAGATGGTGAAAGCCCTTCACGATGCCGGCATCGGTGTGGTGATGGACGTGGTATATAACCACACGGCTGAAAACGACGGCTCCAACTTCGAGCTGACCGCTCCCGGCTATTATCACAGGCATTGGGACGACGGAAGCTATTCCGATGCCTCGGGCTGCGGCAACGAGACAGCCTCAGACCGCCCCCAGATGCGCGACTTCATAGTGAATTCTGTGAAATACTGGGCAGAGGAATACCATATCGACGGATTCCGCTTCGACCTGATGGCGATACACGACACCGAGACCATGAACGAGGTGGCTTCTGAACTGAAGAAAATCAATCCCTCCATCTTCGTCTACGGCGAGGGTTGGACGGCCGGCGACTCCCCCCTCCCGGCGGAGCAGAGGGCACTGAAAGACAATGTTTCGGCTATGAAGGATGTGGCGGTATTCTCAGACGACATACGCGACGCAGTGAAGGGGCACTATTCAAAGGCTGAAGACCGGGGCTTCGCCACCGGGAAACCGGGCAACGAGGAGACCGTGAAGATAGGCATAGTGGCCGCCACTGCCCATCCACAGGTGGACTATTCCAAAGGCAACAACTCGAAATCGGCCTACGCCGACTCACCCGAGATGATAGTGAACTACGTCAGCTGCCACGACGACCTGATGCTGACCGACAAACTGCGCAAGTCGATGCCCGATGCCACCGACGAAGAGCGAATGGCCGCCGCTAAACTGGCGCAGACGATAGTGTTCACCTCGCAGGGCACACCTTTCATGTTTGCCGGCGAGGAACTTTTCCGCGACAAGAAAGGTGTTCACAATTCATATAAGAGTCCCGACTCGATCAATGCCATCGACTGGAGCCTCAAGGCTCGCAACCGCGACCAGATGGATTACTACAAGGGTCTCATCGCGCTCCGCAAGGCTCATCCCGCCTTCCGCATGACCTCAGCCGAGCAGATCGCCAGGCATCTGGTGTTTGACAAGATAGATTCTGAAAAGATCCCTAATTTAATCTCCTACACGCTTAAAGACAATGCCAATGGTGACTCATGGAAGGATATTAAGGTGATCTTCAATGGAAGTGACGAAGCAAGGGTAGTGAAACTCCCGAAAGGCACATGGAAGGCAGCCGTTCTCGACGGCAAAGTAGACACGGAGGCCGGACTGGGAAATTTCTTCAAGTCCGTAACCGTCGCTCCCACCTCTGCCGCGATACTGGTCAGAGAATAACTCACAATCAGTCACAAGGCTCTGAAAGCGGATCCCTCACGGGATAGGCTTTTGGAGCCTTCTTTTTTGCCGTTTTCGTTTTCTTTTGTCGGGTCTTCTTCCCGGACTTATTCTTCTTCCGACTCTTGCCGACGCTATCCGCATCCTCACCGCTCAAATGCAGGCGACTGCCGGAGGCCTCTATGGTCTCGACGCCTCCACCCACGCGGCAGCTTCTGACTATGACTCCGGCGCCAATACACAAGAGGGCCGCTGCAGCAACCGCAGCCAGCCCTCTTCTTTCCTTTGATGTGAGCGGATGTCTCATCCCTCGTTGCGGTTGGCGCGTTTGCGCTCGTTTTCGTCGAGGATAATCTTTCTGAGACGGAGGTGATTGGGAGTGACCTCCACATACTCGTCTTCCTTGATATATTCCAGGGCCTCCTCGAGCGAGAAGACAACCGGAGGCACAATCTTAGCTTTGTCATCAGCACCGGAAGCGCGCATGTTGGTGAGTTTCTTCGACTTCGTCACATTTACCACGATATCCTTATCCTTGGCGTTCTCGCCGACTACCTGGCCCGCATACACTTCATCCTGTGGGAAGATGAAGAAGCGGCCGCGATCCTGAAGCTTATCGATGGCGTAGGCGTAAGCCGTGCCGGCCTCCATAGCGATGAGCGATCCGTTGGTGCGACGCTCTATGTCGCCCTTCCAGGGCTGATATTCGAGAAATCTATGGGCCATGATAGCCTCCCCGGCAGTGGCGGTGAGCACATTGTTGCGCAAGCCGATGATGCCGCGCGAAGGGATGTGGAATTCTATATTGATACGGTCGTTCTGAGTGTCCATGCTGACTATCTCACCTTTACGGCGCGTCACCATATCCACTACCTTCGAGCTGTATTCCTCAGGCACGTTGATGGTAAGTGTCTCTATCGGCTCGCACTTCTGCCCGTCGATTTCCTTAATGATGACCTGCGGCTGACCCACCTGGAGCTCATAGCCTTCGCGCCGCATAGTCTCGATGAGGATGGAGAGATGCAGCACGCCGCGCCCGAATACAGTCCATTTGTCTTCTGTATCGCCCTTGCTCACGCGCAGCGCGAGATTGCGGTCGAGCTCCTTCATCAGGCGCTCGTGGATGTGGCGGGAAGTGACATATTTACCATCCTTGCCGAAAAATGGAGAGTTGTTGATGGTGAATGTCATCGACATCGTGGGCTCATCGATCGCTATTCTGGGAAGTGGTTCCGGATTCTCGAGCGACGAGATGGTGTCGCCTATCTCGAAATCGTCGAGACCGACTATTGCGCATATATCGCCGGAACTTACTTCCTGCACTTTCTTCCGGCCCATGCCCTCGAAAGTGTGGAGTTCCTTTATGCGCTGCTTCTTCACACTTCCATCTTTCTTGCAGAGCGCTATGTCCATGCCTTCGCGCAGGGTGCCGCGATGCACGCGTCCTACGGCTATACGGCCTACATAGCTGGAGAAGTCGAGCGATGTGATCAGCATCTGCGGATCGCCCTCAAGCTGAGTGGGAGCGGGGATATAATTGATGATGGCGTCGAGAACTGGAGTGATGTCGGCAGTACGAACCTTCCAGTCAGTGCTCATCCAGTTTTCTTTAGCGCTGCCGTAGACAGTAGGGAAGTCGAGCTGATCTTCCGTAGCGTTGAGATTGAACATCAGGTCAAACACCATCTCGTTCACCTCATCGGGGCGGCAGTTAGGCTTGTCTACCTTATTTACCACAACCACCGGCTTCAGCCCTATCTGGATTGCCTTCTGAAGCACGAAGCGCGTCTGCGGCATCGGCCCCTCGAAAGCGTCCACGAGCAGCAGGCATCCGTCGGCCATGTTGAGCACACGCTCCACTTCGCCGCCGAAATCAGCGTGGCCCGGAGTGTCGATAATGTTGATCTTGGTGCCTTTATAATTGATAGACACATTTTTGGAGAGGATGGTGATGCCTCTTTCCCTTTCGAGGTCATTATTGTCGAGAATCAGCTCGCCCGTGTTCTGGTTTTCCCTGAAGAGATTTCCGGCGAGAAGCATTTTATCGACAAGAGTGGTCTTACCATGATCGACATGAGCGATGATTGCGATGTTGCGTATATCCTGCATATTTTGCTGCTTTTGGCTCCTCTAAGGGAGGCCTGTGTTTCAAACTGCAAAATTAACACTTTTCCGCGACTCCCCCAACACATTCCCCGAAAAAATCTGCAAATCATTTGGAGTTAATGATACTAATGCTTAACTTTGCACTCCACTCACATTAAGCTATCGACTCAGTGCCAACA
>CAMWXO010000048.1 GCA_947178245.1 uncultured Porphyromonadaceae bacterium | reverse complement strand
ATCTTTGCCGCCATGGTGGAGACAGCAGCCGATTTCGGGATCTCAAGCGAGCCGGCCACAGTCCAGCGTTTCCTGTAGGTATTCATCCATCTCACGAGGACAGACGTGGGCGAGATCTTGTTTGCAGGGCCGTTGGCGTCTACCGTGGGCGGAAGGGCCGCCGGGTCGGAGAAAGTAGAGGAAGCGTAGCCCAAGGTCACATTGTTGAGCTGGGCGTATGCCTTCTTCAGATGGAAGTCGGTGCCGCCATATCCGTTGAAGTTTGCCTCTATGTAGAGTTGATAATTTCCGAGAGTCTTGTTTTTTCCGATCACGCGGAAGAAGAGGGTTGATCCGGCCGGAGTGGCGCCGAGTTTGCTGCCGTTAGCAGGGTCGGGCACCATCGGTATCAGATACGGCATGAAGGCGTTGGAGGGAATCGCGTTGTCGATATCATACCAGCCTCTGATTCTCACGCATCCGCCCAGACCCATGGCGAGATCCGCGTCGCGGCTCATGAAAAGGAAATATGGAGCCGAGGGGTCGGAGAAACTCTGAAACTGGTCGTAGAAGAAACTCTCCACTACGCCGCGTATGGAGTCCTGATGCTCGTCTGAGTTCGCATTGGCCGGTTTCCCGTCGATGTATATTATCTTATGATCGCGCAGCAGGGCCTCTTTCTGCATGTCTACCAGAGATCCGGATCTCAATTCATTCTTCCCGGGCAACGATACCTTCAATGAGGCTTCGGGAATAGTCATTGAATCTTTTGGCTGCGCTGCAGGCCGCGCCTTGCGCACGGGCGCGTCAAACGACATCGCCTTGTGGGTATCCTGCGCGAATGCACACTGGCAAGCAGTCAATGCCGAGATGATGGCGAAAGTAGATAAGGTTTTCATAGCGGGAATCATTAATTATGCCATAATAACCTTAATAGGAGTTAAAATGTTCAGCCCACAGTCTTTTTTTATCTAAGCCTATGGCCATATCCGCGTGAAAATTTATAAAAACCCTGAAAAATTTGGTCATGGAGTGAAAAATGGTTATTTTTGTGGAACAAAAACTATATTCAGGAATGATCGACAGGCTCTACGTAATGATAGTGGCAATGGCTGGGAAGTAGGGTGCGACTGGATCGGCAAAGCTCTGAAACTGATCGTAGAAGAAGTTTTCCACGATACCGCGTATTGAATCCTGGTGTTGTATGGAATTGGCGTTTTCCGGACGTCCGTCGATGTAGACCACCTTATGGTCGCTGAGCAGGGCTTCTTTCTGCTCATCGACGAGCGACCTTGACTTTTTGCAGAAACTAACCAATATCATATAAAACAGATGAAAATATTTAAATCCATATTCATGTCCGTAGCTTTGGTCCCGGGTTTCGGTTTGGCGCAGGACTATGCGGTGACTGTATCGGAAAGTAACGAACCGATGATGACAGGCAAGTACGCGCCTACATGGGAATCACTGGCTCAATACGAGGTGCCGGAGTGGTTCCGTGATGCGAAGTTCGGTATCTGGGCACATTGGGGGCCGCAGTGTGTGGAGGGTTCAGGCGACTGGATGGCGCGCTCGCTCTATATTGAAGGCTCCGACCAATATAAGCACCATGTGCAGAACTACGGCCATCCGTCTGAATTCGGATTCAAGGATGTGCTGCCGCTGTTCAAGGCGGAGAACTGGGATCCCGACTATCTTGTAGGGCTCTATAAGAAGACGGGTGCCCGATATTTCTTCGTGCTCGGCAACCATCACGATAACTTCGACCTCTGGGACAGCAAATATCAGGAATGGAACTCGCAGAACATCGGTCCGCATAAGGATATTCTCGCCGGCTGGGCCGAGGCTTGCCGGAAACACGACATGCCGTTTGGCATCAGCCTGCATGCCGACCACGCCTGGAGCTGGTATGAGCCTTCACGCCGATACGACCGCAACGGTCCGAAGGCGGGAGTGCCGTATGACGGCCGGATCACGAAGGAAGAGGGCAAAGGAAAATGGTGGGAAGGCCTCGACCCACAAAAGCTCTATGCACAAGACCATCCAGACAGCTATGGCACGTGGAGCGACGGCATGATCCATAGTCAGTGGGCCTGGGGCAACGGAGTAGCGCAACCTACGCAGGAGTACGTCAGCAATTTCTATGACCGTACGCTCGACGTCATCAACCGCTATGATCCCGATCTTCTCTATTTCGACGTGACGGGTGTCCCGTTTTATCCTATAAGTGACGCCGGACTCAAGATCGCCACTCATTTCTACAACCATAATCTTGCAGTAAACGGCAAGAAGGATTTTTCGGCTGTGATGTTCGGCAAGATACTCAATGATCAGCAGAAAGAGGCACTGGTGTGGGACGTGGAGCGCGGCGCTCCCAATATGATAGCCGAGAAACCATGGCAGACATGCACCTGCATCGGCGACTGGCACTATAAGAACTCCGTATATGAGAAAGACCGCTACAAATCAGCCGCGCAGGTGATCAAGATGCTGGCGGATGTGGTCAGCAAGAACGGCAACCTGCTTCTTAACATCCCGCTGCGTGGCGACGGCACATTCGATGAGAAGGAGGAAGTGATCATCAAGGGTATCGGCGACTGGATGGCTGTAAACAGCGAAGCCATCTACTCTACCCGGCCTTGGAAGATCTTCGGGGAAGGCCCTATCGCCGAATCAGACATCAAGCTGAACGCACAGGGCTTCAACGAGGGTGCATACACCAAGGCCACATCGGAGGAGATACGCTTCACCCAGACTCCAAAGCATCTTTACGCCATATCGCTTGCATGGCCGGAAGACGGAAAGGTAAGCGTCAAGGCGCTTGCGGATGGCTCTGAGCACTATGCAGGCAAGATAAGGAATGTGGAACTGCTGGGATATGGAAAGATCCCGTTCACGAGGGATGCTGCCGGACTTCATGTGACGCTGCCTGCGGATGCACGGAAGTCGGTAGCTCCTGTACTTCGGATCCGTAAATAATCAAAACTACATGAGTATCATGAAACAGATAAATTCCCTCTTGACCGCCTCCCTCCTCGTATTGGCGTTTTCTCCTTTGGCTATGGCTCAGGCTCCGAGAGTGACATTGCCGGTGTCGGAGACGCAGCTTGAGAGCGCTCCCGATGGCCCGTTCCAGGCTACCTGGGAGTCGATAGAAAGCAATTATCAGGTGCCGGAATGGTTTAAGGATGCGAAATTCGGTATTTTTATCCATTGGGGACCCTATGTAGTCCCCGCCGCCGGCAGCGAATGGTATCCCAAGCACATGTACAATGGCCTTAAGGACCACCATCGGGAGCATTGGGGGCATCAGGATGAGTTCGGCTACAAGGATTTCATCCCGATGTTCAGGGCCGAGAAGTTTGATGCCGACGAATGGGCGCAGCTCTTCAAGGATGCGGGGGCCCAATATGTGATCCCCACGGCCGAGCATCACGATGGATTCGCCATGTATGACAGCGACCTTACGGAGTGGAGCGCCGTGAAGCATGGTCCGAAGAAAGACATAATCGGGATGCTGGCGAAAGCGGTGAGAGGGAAAGACCTGAAGTTTGGAGTGAGCAATCACCGTGTGGAGAACTGGGATTTCATGTATCCTGGAATCCCCGCCGACTCAACGGATCTTTTCAATCCCCTATACGCCGGACTTTACGGACCTCCGCAAAAACCAACGGAGAACTCGGGTATGGGTCCCGGTGACAACCCCGATGCCCGGCATCCTCAGAACGATGCCTTCATGGATGAATGGCAGGTGAGGGTGATGGAGATAATCGACAGGTATCAGCCGGATCTCCTGTATTTCGACAACGGTATCAACTACCGGAGCATGGATCCCTGGAAACTCAGGATTGCGAGATATTACTACAACAGCGCGGAGAAATGGGGAAAACAGGTATCCATACAGTCGAAGAGCGATGCCTACAAGGCCGGTACGATTCGTGACTTCGAACGTGAATCGCGGGCTCCGAAGGAGAATGTCGGCTACTATTGGCAGGTGGATGATCCTATAGGCCATAAGTTTGGATATGTGGAAGGCCTGAGACTCCAGAAAGCGGATGGAATCATAAAGAACCTCATCAACAACATATCGCGTAACGGCAACCTATGCCTCAATATATCTCCGAAGGCTGACGGCACGATACCGGAAGATCAGAAGAAAGAGCTTCTTGCCGTCGGAGAATGGCTCGGAAAATACGGTGAGGCGGTGTATAGCACCCGAGGGTATGGAGAGAATAGGGACGGAAACGTGAGGTATACATCCAAAGGACGCCACACCCTCTATGCGTTCCTCCTTGGCTGGGACGGTCAGGAGCAGCTTCTTCCCGATGTCAGCGCCGACAAGGTGGAGGATATATGCCGGCTTGACGGAGAGAAGGTGTCTTGGCGAAAGGATGGCGATAAGGTGTATGTAAAAGCCTTGCAAGGGGCTTCGGATGGTCCGGCTACGGTATTGAAGATAAATGTGGCAGCACCGAAGACAGCGCTCTTCATCGGCGACTCCATCACCGACGGGGGTTGGGGCAGGAGCGGAGGCAGTGCCGCTCCCGCTTCAAAACGAAACCACTGGGACCAGAACCATCATCTTGGCCACAGCTATGTGATCTTCTGCGCGGGGCGGGCGATGGCCGACAATCCGGAACTTGATTGGCAATGGCTGAACAGAGGTATCTCCGGCAACACGCTTCACGACATCAAGAAGCGGTGGCGCGAGGATGTTCTGATGCTTGAGCCTGATATCCTCACCATCCTTGTCGGTACCAACGACGTGATGCAGTGGCTTGGCGAAGACATCGGGAAAGATTTTGATGTAGAAGGCTGGACGCAGGAATATGCGTCCCTGCTCAAATCAGCTAAGGAGATGAATCCGGATCTTAAGATTGTGCTGATCTCACCGTTCGTTTCCGCCGGAAGGTCGGTAAAGCCGGAGACACTCGAGAAGCAGCAGGCGGCAGTCGACCGTCTGGCCATGGCAACCGCTCGGCTCGCAAAAGAGAACGGCGCCTTATATGTAGATGCCAACTCCCTCTTCCACAAGCTGACCGACGACAATCCACATCGGGATCGCTGGCTATGGGACGGCATACATCCCACTCCGGCGGGACATCAGCGGCTTGCCGACCTATGGCTCAAAGCCACCCAAAAGAACTTAAGTTATCTTTATTAAATACACGATTAATGAAAAATTCGTCAACGGAAGCGCCATTGCCAAAGACCTTGTCCCGCCGATAATTCCCGCTATGGAGCTTCATCTGCGCGATGGAGTGGTCACGGTAGGAGGAGACGGCCGCTACTACCTCACTAGCTCTTCCTATGGCAAATACCCAGGGATGCCTTGATTCTTTTATAGTTTTTGTATACGGATGGACTCACTACATTCGCTCCACCATCGGAGTTTTTTGGAGATTGAATTTGGAGAAGTGTGAATTTTGCGTTATCTTTGTATATTGAAGCAGATAAAACCCAACAGAGACATGAATCGAGTAGCGGGAAAATACTTATTGGCAGCCTTGATGCTGTCTGGATGTATATGCCTTTCGGCTAAGGGTGTAGAGGGAAGGCTTGTGGAGGTAGGCGACGGATATGCCGCCACTTCAGTGAATACCGCCGTGTTTCGCGGCAGTTCCCTTGTCTCGCATTCCGGCTCCCAGTATATAGCCTATTATGACGGCGATGGATATGTCACCCTCGGCAAGCGCAGCCTTGATTCCGATGATTGGACTCTGCACCGCACCCGCTATAAGGGCAATGTGAAAGATGCCCACAACGTGATCAGTATAGGTGTGGACGGCGACGGCTTCCTGCATGTCTCATTCGATCATCACGGACACCCGTTGCGCTATGCCCGGTCTGTCAGTCCCGGCAGTCTCGAGCTCGGCGATATGATGCAGATGACCGGTAGCGATGAGGAAGACGTGACCTATCCCGAGTTTTACTCCCTGCCCGGAGGCGATCTGCTCTTCGCATATCGCTCGGGTGCCTCGGGGCGCGGCAACCTCGTGCTCAACCGATACAATACAGCTGATAAGAGATGGGAGCGCCTCCACGATATCCTTATCGACGGCGAGGGCCGGCGCAATGCCTACTGGCAGCTTTTCGCCGATCCCTCAGGCACGATCCATCTTTCGTGGGTGTGGCGTGAGACATGGCTTGTGGAGACCAACCATGACCTCTGCTATGCCTGCTCTAAAGACGGCGGCCTTACGTGGCAGCGCAGCGACGGCACTCCCTATCAGCTCCCCATCACGATAGACACCGCTGAGATAGCCTGGGAAATACCGCAGAACTCTGAACTTATAAATCAGACCTGCATGACGGCTGATGCGGACGGCAACCCCTTCATTGCCACATATTGGAGGGATGCCGCGAGCGAAGTGCCTCAGTATCGCCTTGTGTGGCACGACGGCAGCCGCTGGCAGATGAGTAGGGTGGGAGAGCGCACGCAGCCCTTTTCCCTCTCGGGCGGAGGCACCAAGATGATACCTATCGCCCGCCCGCGCATCGTATCAGACGGAAGGCGCGCCTACTTCATCTTCCGCGACTCAGAGCGGGGCAGCAAGGTGAGCGTGGCCCATACGCCGCATCTCGGGCAGGAAGACTGGATTATCTCCGACCTCACAGACTTCTCGGTAGACGCATGGGAGCCTTCTCACGACCTGAATCTCTGGAACACGCAGCGAAAGCTTCATATCTTCGTGCAGCCGTCGCATCAGGGCGACGGGGAGAAAGTGGCTGCCGATGCCGACGCCACATCGAAAGTATGCGTCATGGAAGTTGAAATATAATGGAATCAGAACGCTTATGGAAGCCAGACCACTCATATCGATCATAACGATTACGTTCAATGCGGCCGAGACGCTGCCCCTCACGCTGAAGTCGATAGCGGAGCAGACCTTTGCGGATTTCGAGCATCTCGTGATCGACGGAGCCTCCACCGATGATACAATATTGGTGGCCCGCCGCATGGGCAGGCCCGGTGTGCGTATAGTGAGCGAGCCTGACAAGGGGCTCTACGATGCCATGAACAAGGGCCTGCGCCTCGCCAAAGGCTCATACGTGCTCTTTCTCAACTCAGGCGACCGCTTCCATGCTCCCGACTCACTCGAGGCATACGCACGGGCCATACGCAAGAGCCTCCCCGACATTATTTACGGCGACACCGATATCGTGGATGATTCGGGCCAAAGACTTGGCCCGAGACATCTATCGGCACCGGAAATACTTACGTTCGAGAGTTTCAGTCATGGCATGCTCGTGTGCCATCAGGCTTTCATGGTGAGAAAAGAGATTGCACCCTTTTATGATACTGACTACAGGTTTTCGGCCGACTACGACTGGACTATACGCTGCATACGGGCATCACGGCCAGGAAGCCGCGTGAACCTGCACCGCGTGACTATCGACTATCTGAGCGACGGCCTCACCGATAAAAACAAGAAGGCATCGCTCATGGAACGCTTCCGGATCATGGCCGAGCACTATGGAACCATGAAGACAATAGGGCGTCATCTCGGATTCATACCCAGGATGCTACGACGTGGAAAACTTTAGTTAAATGTGCATTAAGAATTAAGTATTAAATAAAATATAATGAAGAAAATCACGACTTTGGCTGCCTGCGCAGCGCTTGCAGCCTCATCATTCACAACTATGGCCGACGAAAATCCGCTACTCCGGCCCTACACGGCGAAGTATGAGATTCCTCCTTTCGAGCAGATCAAGACCTCAGACTTCATCCCCGCCATCAAGGCCGGTATCGCACAGCAGGAAGAAAACCTCAACAATATCCTGCGCCAGCGCTCTACTCCCGATTTCGACAACACCATCGTGCCGCTCGAGAACCTTTCGCCTATTCTGGAAAGTGTAGCTTCTATATTCTATCACTACGACAGCTGCATGAAGACTCCGGAATTCGCTGAAATGGCCGAAGAAGCCATCCCCCTGCTCAACGATGCCAACAACAAGGTGATGCTCAATCAGCAGCTTTTCGACCGCATCAAGTCGATCTACGACATGCGCGACAAGATGGGCCTCACACCGGTGCAGAAGCGCCTTGTGGAGAAATACTACCGCCAGTTCTCCGAGCAGGGAGCGGCCCTCTCGCCCGAGAAGAAGGAGCAGCTTGTGAAGATCAACGATGAGCTTTCAAATCTTTTCATCAAGTTCAATAAGAATTTGCTCAACGCTACCAACGAGTTTTTTGTGACGGTCTACGACAAGGCTGACCTCGCGGGTCTTCCCGAAAATGTCGTGGCTGCTGCCGCCGAGGAAGCTTCCGCACGTGGGCTTGACGGCCTCTGGGTCTTCACCCTCCGCGCCCCGAGTCGCCTGCCGGTGCTTGAATCGGCTGATAACCGCGGACTTCGTGAGGCCATCTACAAGGGCTACACCTCGCTTGCCAGCTACGGTGCCAACAGCAATTACCCCGTGATCGAGCAGATCGTGAAGCTGCGTGCCGAGAAGGCGAAGCTCATGGGCTTCGACAATTTCGCCCAGATGCAGACCGCGAAAGTGATGGCCAAGACTCCCGAGGCAGCCGAGGAGTTGCTGCTGCAGGTGTTTGAGCCGGCAGTGAAGCGTTCTCAGGAGGAGGTGGCCGACATGCAGGCCTACGTTGACGCCAACGGCGGCGGATTCAAGATTGCCCCATGGGATTATTACTATTATGCCGGAAAGGTCAAGGAGCAGAAGTTCGGCCTCAGCGATGCCGACATCCAGCCCTATTTCTCGCTCGAGAATGTGAAGAAAGGTCTTTTCTACTGTGCCGAGAAGCTTTACGGCATCAAGCTTGTGGAGATGCCCGACGCTCCAAAATATATGGATGAAGTCACAGTCTACGACGTGCAGGATGCCAAGACGGGCGAGCACATCTCGGTGTTCATGACCGACTATTTCCCCCGCAGTTCAAAAGTGCAGGGCGCGTGGATGGAGCAGATGCAGCCGGCCGGCCTCTATGCCGACGGAGTAATGAAGCGCCCGATCGTATATAACGTGTGCAATTTCTCGCGTCCGGCGGGCGACGTTCCGGCTCTACTCACTCTCGACGAGGTGGAGACAATGTTCCATGAGTTCGGCCACGGCCTCCAGGGTATGCTCGGCCGCTCCACCTACAAGAGCCTTGCCGGCACTAACGTAGACCGCGATGCCGTGGAGCTTCCCTCGCAGCTCAACGAGCACTGGGCCACCGAGCCTGAGGTGCTCCGCTACTACGCGCATCACTACAAGACGGGTGAGCCGATGTCTGAAGAAATGATAGCAAAGATTCAGGAGGCCTCCAAGTTCAATCAGGGATTCATCACCACCGAGCTCGCCGGAGCGGCCCTTCTCGACCTCGCGTGGGGCAAGTCTGACGGCGAGAACGTCAATGTGCCGGAATTCGAGGCCGCTTTCGCCGAGAAGATCGGGCTCCCCGAAGAAATCACATATCGCTACCGTTCGCCCTACTTCAAGCATATCTTCGGCGATGACGGCTACGCCTCAGGCTACTACACCTATC
>CAMWXO010000047.1 GCA_947178245.1 uncultured Porphyromonadaceae bacterium | reverse complement strand
TAACTTTGCACCGTTTTTGATAGCAAAACATGTTTTATTATTTTAAATTTTAAAGAAAATGAAGAAAATCGTTCTCGCTCTCGCTGTTATCGCCAGCGTAGCACTCGTATCTTGCGGCGACAAGAAGGCTGAAGCAGTTGATTCAGTAGCAGAAGACACTGTAACTGCAGTTGTTGAAACTCTTAACGACACTGTTGGTGACACTGTAGTTGCTGACACTGTAGTTGCTGCTGAAGTTCAGTAATCTGACAGCGCAGAAGAACGTATCTCACAAATAAGAGACACGTCAACTCACAATCGGTGCATTCCCATGGGGGTCTGCACCGATTTCTGTAAATACCCTCAGACAAATCATGATAGACTGGATCTATAACATCAAGAATGTGATCTTCGACCTCGGCGGCGTGATCATAAACCTCGACCGCGACCGCGCCGTGGAAGCCCTGACCGAACTCGGACTCGAGAACGCCGACGACCTGCTCGGCCTCTACGGACAGAAAGAACCCTTCTACGGACTTGAGACAGGCGAGCGCTCCACAGCCGACTTCTTCGACCTCCTGCGCGGGCAGATGCACCCCGGCACCACCGACCGGGACATAACCCACGCATTCAACCGCTTTCTCGTGGATCTTCCCGCCGAAAGGCTCGCCATGCTGCGCCGCATGCGTATGGCCGGCTTCCGCATCTTCATGCTAAGCAACACCAACCCGGTGATGTATAACACATGGATAGCCGAGGCTTTCCGCCAGGAGGGTGGCACCGTAAATGATTATTTTGACGGGATCGTCGCATCTTTTCAGGAACTGACCTGCAAACCCGACATACACATCTTCCAGACACTGATGTGCCGCTACGGGCTCAGCCCGTCGGAGACCCTCATGCTCGACGACTCTGAAAAGAACTGCGTGGCTGCCGCCGAAGCCGGAGCACATGCCTTCAGAATAGGCAGCACGAAAGACGACGACATGCTGGCCATCTGCGAAGCGCTCCTGGAGACAAAGAGAACCTGAAATCTTAACCACCAGCCAACACCAGCCAACACCGGATAGAGAATCAGAATGGAGAAAGCAGTCACCATCGGCACCTTCGACGGCGTGCACCGGGGCCATCGCCTTGTGCTCGACACGCTCAGGGATGAAGCCGCCCGCAGAAATCTTCAGCCGGCAGCCATATCTTTCTCATGCCATCCGCTCGAGCTTATCGCTCCCGAGCGCGCTCCGGGCAATCTGCTCACCACCGAGCGCAAACGCCTGCTCATAGCTGAGGAAGGAGTATCACCCATAATCCTCCCCTTCAACGAGCAACTGCGGCGGATGACGGCCTACGAATGGATGCTGCATCTCTACCGCACCTACGGCGCGCGCCTTATAGTGGCCGGCTACGACAACACATTCGGATGCGACGGCATCGACATGACAATAGCCGACTATCGCGCCATGGGCGACACTATCGGCATAGAAGTGATATCGGCTCCGGAAGTGGAAGGGGTGAGCAGCAGCCGCATCCGCAAGGCCGTGAAAGCCGGCGATATCAGTCTTGCCACAGATCTGCTGGGCCATTTCCACGAGACGGAAGGGCGCGTAGGGCCGGGCTTTCATCTGGGGAGCAAGATAGGATTCCCTACGGCAAACCTGCAGATGACGCCCCAGGCCGTATTGCCGGCTCCGGGGGTATATGCCGCTTTCGCGGAGACGGAGGGAGACCCGGCGAGGTATCCGGCCATGGTCAATATCGGATTCCGCCCTACATTCGACGGCACCGACTCGGCCTCGGCCTACAAGACAGTGGAAGCACACCTGATAGGAGCCGACCGGGACTTCTACGGAGCCACGATGCGCCTGAAGTATGTGGCCCGGCTGCGCGACGAGATCAGGTTCCCGTCGGTGGATCAACTCATAGCCCAGCTCGGCAAAGACCGGGAGGATACGCTGCGGCTCACAAGAGCTGCAGACAATGACGTCAAGGACAAGTAGCATTATGAAATCAGAGGAAACGGCAGCAAAGGAGCAGCGGCTGGGTCTGACAGGACTCGCAGCCCTCGTCTTCGGCATGATGGTGGGAAGCGGCATCTTCAACATTCCACAGAACATGGCTGCCGGAGCCGGACTCGGAGCCGTAATGATAGGATGGATCATAACGGCAGCCGGAATGCTGATGCTCGTCAACACTTTCAAAATTCTGGCCGACCGACATCCTGAACTCAACGAAGGCATATATCTCTATGCCGAAAAGGGATTCGGAAGGATAGTGGGCTTCAACATAGCGTGGGGCTACTGGCTCTGCGCCTGCTTCGCCAATATAGCCTACGCCGTCATGCTCAACGACACCTTCGGCGCCTTCTTTCCTTCGCTGCTTGCCCATGGCGTGCCAACCGTCTTATTCTGCTCGGCACTTATTTGGCTGATGTTCTTCCTAATAAGTTCGGGGATACGCACCTCGTCGATCATAGCCACCGGCGCGGCCATAATGAAAGTGTGCGTGATAATACTCATCATAGTCCTGCTCGCCGTCAACATCAGATACGACACCCTCACCACCGACATCTTCTCACAGTCAGACGGCATAGGAGGCATCACCCGCCAGGTGAAAAGCACCATGCTCGTCACTCTCTGGTGCTTCATAGGCATCGAGGGAGCCGTAGTGATGTCGGGGCGCGCGCGGCGGCAGAGCGACGTAGGAAAGGCGGGCATCATAGGCTTCCTTTCAGCATGGATCCTCTACGTACTCGTCTCGGTGTTCTGCTTCGGGATAATGACACGGGCGCGGCTCGCAGGGCTTGAAGACCCCTCTGTGGCCTACGCCTTGAAATCGGTATGCGGCGAATGGGCCTACTGGCTCGTGATCATAGCCGTGATCATATCCATCACCGGAGGATGGTTTGCCTGGACTCTCGTCACAGCGGAGCAACCCTACTCGGCCGCCCGCCACGGCATATTTCCCCGCCGCCTCATCAATAAGCGGGAGCCCGAATCGCTACGCCCGGCCCTCCTGGCCTCAAGCGTCATAATGCAGGCGTTTCTCTTCCTCGTGATCTTTGCTGAAGACATCTACCTCTATGCCCTCAACATCACCGGCATGATGATATTGCCGGCCTACTTCTTCAGCGGGCTCTTTCTGGTGAAGATGGCGGTGAAAGACTATCGTTCGCGGCCATTGTCTTCGCCACATGCGCGCAAAGACCTCGCGTCGGCCCTGCTGACCGGGACGGGATGCACTGTCTTCTGCATCTGGATGCTTTATGCCGCCGGTCTCGATATGCTCATGCAGGCATTCTGCTTCTTTCTTGCCGGGCTGCCCCTCTACCGGCGTAAAAACACCTCATCATGATCTATTACTTCTCGGGCACGGGCAATTCCCGCTATGTGGCTCAGCGGCTCGGTGCCTCCATCAGACAGGAAGCCAGGTTCATCCCCGCCACAAATCCCTATACAGAAACTCTCGGGCAGGAACCCGACAGCAGCATCGGAATCGTCTTCCCGGTCTACTCATGGGGTGTTCCTCCCATAGTGCTCGACTTCCTTGCGCATCTGCCAGAAGCGATGATGGAAGATATAAGAAGTCGGAATATCCCCCTATGGTGCGTGGCCACATGCGGCGACGAGACGGGCGATGCGCTCACGATGCTCAGGAAAGCGCTACGGGCAAGAAACGTGGATCTGTCGGGCGCATGGAGCGTGATCATGCCCAACGTGTATGTGATGCTGCCGGGCTTCGGCACCGATTCAGCCTCACTTGAAGAAAAGAAATTGAAAGAGAGCATAAGCAGAGTGACCGAAATTGCCGGCAGGATAGAGAAAGGAGATTTCGCTTTCGACGTGCATACCGGCACCTTTCCACGCCTGCGCACTTCGATCACCTATCCCCTCTTCCGCCGCTGGGGAGTGCAGACCAAACGCTGGCATTTCACCGACACATGTATCTCATGCGGCAAATGCGCGCGCACTTGCCCCGTGGGAAACATCGCCATGAGCGACGGGCATCCCGTATGGGGCACAGACTGCACCAGTTGCTGCGCCTGCTTCCACATCTGCCCCACCAACAGCATACAATACGGGCGCATCACCCGAAAGATGGGACAATATTCATTCCGTAACCCTTCAGAACAATAAGCATGCAAGAGAAAAAGCGCCTCAGATATATCGACGCCATGCGGGGGCTGGCCATCCTGCTGGTGGTCTTCAGCCATGTGACGAACGCCTACGTGAAGATGCCGATCACCAACATCTCTTTCAGCGGCATCTACTATATGATGACGATGTTCCGTATGCCTCTCTTCTTCTTCGTGAGCGGATTCTTCGCGTTCAGGGCTGCCGAGCGATGGGACACCGCTATGGTGAGGCGCGTGATGACCAAGAAGTTTCAGGCGCAGATAGTGGGGCTGGCCGTATTCTGCTTCCTCTTCGGAGCCTGCATGAAGGGATGGAGGTTTTCTTTCTTATGGACTTCCAACCCTTATTGGTTCACTATCTCGCTCTTCGAGATGTTCTGCCTCTATCTCGCCACGGCGCTGACAGTAAGGAAGAACGGCAGTGAGATGGCGCTCTACGTCGTAGGCGCGTGCTCGCTCATAGCGCCATTCATCTTCAATTATCTAACCGAGGGAGTGAAGATGCCCCGCTGGAGCGTGGCCATCCAGACATGGCACACCCTCAACTATCTGCCCTACTTCATGGCTGGGATATTCGCGCGCCGCTTCGAGACTACGCTATGGAAGATCGTAGACAACCAATATTTCAGGGCCGCGATGATAGCGGGGTTTATCTTGCTCGTGATCTTCTACGGCTGCCGGCATCCCTACTCGCCGGAATGGGATCTCGTGATGACCGCCATGCGCTTTACCGGGCTTATGACGCTGCTCATCTCATTCCGCGCATACAGGTCATGGTGGGATAAAGGGACGCCCGTAAGCAACATGATGGGCTTCGTGGGAAGCCGGACGCTCGACATCTACTATCTTCACTATTTCTTCATCCCGAACCTTGACTTCATGAAGGGACTATGGTCTACCGGGCCGGGCAACAACACACTTGTAATGCTCACTTTCGGAGTGGCCGTGTCAGCCCTTGTGGTAGCGCTCTGCCTGATAGTGAGCGCCGTACTCCGCACCTCGCCCCTCCTCGCCTCCTGGCTCTTCGGAGCCTCCGAGCCCCGCCCGAAACTTTAATCATGGAGATTGGCTCCACTGGTGCACTTTTGCACGATCAACCCCGGCGCGTCGCGCCGAAAAAAGGCCTCCCGCAAAAAGCAGGAAGCCTGTCTCGTACCCTGAGCCGGGGTCGAACCGGCACGGATTGCTCCACTGGTGCCCTTTTGCATGCCCAACCCCGGCGCGTCGCGCCGAAAAAAAGGCCTCCCGCAAAAAGCAGGAAGCCTGTCTCGTACCCTGAGCCGGGGTCGAACCGGCACGGATTGCTCCACTGGTGTTTGAGACCAGCGCGTCTACCGATTCCGCCATCAGGGCTTTCACGCTGCAAAGATAATCTGAATTTTTCAGATATGCAAATTTTTCTTCCTTTCGCTTGAAAAATCTACATTTATATCCGCCAATCAGCCTCGTTTCGAGTCGCGCCTATACTTTCACTTCTCACCTTTCATGAGCCTCAGAATATCTTGCGCCACTGCATCCGAGCTGTTGGGGCCTATCGATCGGTCGGCTCGCTCTTTCACTTCGTCTACCGCATTGGCCACTGCCACGGCATCGTCGGCAATTTCAAGAATCGGAAGATCGTTTACATTGTCTCCGTAAGCCACTATGCGGTCTGCACCCGCAATCGCGGCAAGCCGACTCACGGCGGCAGCTTTCGACGCCTCGGGGCAGAACACCTCCATGAGCGCTATCTCATCGCCATACATGTCGTGATAATAGACGGGGCGGATATCGGTGAATGAGCGTATCTCGTCATACACGGGCTCTACCTCGGCCGTGGGACGCATGCAAAAGAAAAGGAGAACGCGGTCGAGCCGGCCGGGAAGTTCGCTTTCCCCGTTGTCGGGGATATGAAACGTCTTGAATGGCGAATCGATGCGCTCGGCAATAAATTGCCTCTCAAGCCGGCTCAGAGGGCCGATGTGATAGATATGCAGAAGATTGTCTTCGCCAAGCGTATAGATAAACGAACTGAGGCGATGCCGGCGGTAGACATCAAGCAGCCTTGCCGCGGCCTGCTCGCTGTGGAAAGCGGCGTGGAGATAGGTATTGCTGTCGCGGTCCCAGATGGCGGCTCCCGTCATCACTATCAGGGGCAGCCGGCAGCTTACGCCTGAGAGCAAGGTGCTGACCGTGGCCGGAGTGCGCGCGGTGGCCACGCTGAAGAGGGCTCCGCCGGATATGGCCTCATTTAGCAGCGACACGCTGCGCGGGCTTACCTTTCTGTCGGTGTCGAGAAGTGTTCCGTCGAGGTCGGAGACGTAGAGTGTCGGCATAAAAAAATGTGAAGGTCAGTTTTTTCTTATTTCTATTATCTCGGCGTCTGACACCTGGCTCTCGGTGCGGAACTTAACGCTACCGTCTTCGCCGCCGGATATCACAGTCTCTTCAGAATAGGAATGGATTTCGGTGAATTCGACGTCTACGGCATATTCTTTCGGGATGAGCGGCCCCATGGGGCCACGGCGTCGGCGCGACGATGCGCGACTGCCATCAGCAGATGTGCGGAAAGCCTGCTTGCGCTCTTTCCGGTCGCCATGCGGAGGCATGCCCATAGCACGCCGCAGCATGTTTTCGGCCCGGCGTTGCGCCCAACGCGCTATATAAGGTTTCAGCAGACGCCATAGGTAAGGCAACGCCAGCACCAGGATGAGAAGTATGATGAGTCCGGACATATAGAGGTCGGTTTTAACTGTGGTTATCTGCGCTGCGCCGCGCGAACGCCAGCGACATCAGCACATAGAGCACTATTATCCAAAGCAGCCCGCGCAGCTGAAGGGCGATGAAAAGCACCGCCGCCCCTAACATGAGCAAATACCGTGCCGAATTGGCCCGGAAGCCCCAGGTCTTGAACTTGAGGGAGAGCATCGGCACTTCAGACACCATCAGCCATGAGACCAATAAAAGAGCCGGCACCAGCGCCCAAGGCGAAGCAAGCCAGAAGGCTCCTCCCTTATAGCTTGCCTCATATCCGATCCAGAATACGGCGTTGGCCGGCACGGGCATACCGAGAAATCCCGTGGCCTGACGCGTATCGACATTGAATTTGGCAAGCCGGACGGCCGTAGCCACAGGTATGACGGCCGGGGCGAAGGCAAGCCACAGCGGAACGTGGCCCCACAGATTGAACGCTATCAGTGCCGCCGGAGCTATTCCGAAGCTGACCTGATCTGACAGGGAGTCGAGATCGGCCCCGATGGGATGGCTTTCATGAAGCATGCGGGCGACGAACCCGTCGAAGAAATCCGCCACTGCCGCCAGCAAGATAAAGAGAGAGCCCCATTGCCATGAAGGAAGTCCCATATATGAGAGATGGGGATGTGCGGAAACAAGAATCGCTATCGTGCCGCACAGCACATTGATGCAGGTGATGGCGTTCGGCACAAGGCTCTTTATTTTTCTGAGTATGCTCATTAGAAGTGAATGCGATTGGGGTCAGCTCTCGGGCAGCGTCGCCATCTGGGTCTGGTCGCCCACCACGCGCTGGCCTATGCTGACAAGTGGAATGGAGTTGAGAGGGAGATAAATGTCTACACGCGAACCGAACTTTATGAAGCCGAGATGCTCGTCGAAGGCCGCTTCTTCTCCCACTCGCGCGTATGTCACTATACGCCGCGCCATAGCCCCGGCCACCTGGCGCACTGTCACCCTATGCCCCTCGGGAGTCACGATGCCTATAGTGGAGCGTTCATTCTCGGTGCTCGCCTTCGGCAGCCACGCCGAGTAGAAACGCCCTGAATGATGGCGTACGTAGGCCACCCGCCCCTCTACCGGAAACCAGTTGGCATGAACATTGAAGGGCGACATGAACACTGAGATCTGAAGAGCTTCGCCTCCGATAAATTCCCGCTCCATGGCCCGCTCCACAACCACTACCCGACCATCGACCGAGCTGATCACCATACCCTTGCGGGGCCCGCGGTAGCGCCGGGCGGGACACCTGAAGAAATTGAAGACAAAGCAATACACCATCACCGACAGCGCTGACAGCGTTGCCGGCAATATCCACGGCGGCATAAACAGCCACACGGGAGCATTAAGGGCCAGCAGCACCACTGCCAGCAAGATCAGGATATTCGTTCCTTCGCGGTGTATCTTATATCTCATACTGAAAGTCTCGCACACGGGGGCGTGACAATGTGCAAATTTATAAAAAAAACACTAATCAGGCAAATTTCTCGGTTTTTTTTGTTAATTTTGCGCGCGCTTTTCTCAGAAAGAGGGGCAGGCGCTCTCCTTGTCAAACCCATTTAGCACTTAACCGCGATGCCAAAAGCACTGATGCTCATCAACCCCATATCCGGCACCAGAGACAAGAAAGGTCTCTGCGAACTCGCTGCCCGGAAGATGAAATCTGCAGGAATAGACCTCGAGATCAAAGCCACACAGCATAAGGGACACGGGGCCGAACTGGCACGTATCGCCGCCGACGGGGGCACCGACATCGTGATTGCCGCCGGCGGAGACGGAACCGTAAACGAGATAGCATCTGCCCTGATGCACTCCGACACCGCACTCGGACTAATCCCCTGCGGAAGCGGCAACGGACTGGCACGCACACTCGGAATACCAATGGACTTCGACAAGGCCATAGACGTGATCGCAAGCTGCACCCCGCACCACATCGACTGCGGAATAGCCGAAGGACGCCCGTTTTTCTGCACATTCGGAGTAGGATTCGACGCCCTGGTGACCGAAAAATTCTCAGAAGGAAAAAAACGCGGAAAAATGCAATACGTGCGCAACGCCCTTATCGAATACCTCAACTTCACCCCCGACCATTACGCGCTCGAGATAGATGGAGAAGTGCTCACGCAGGAAGCCCTCCAGATATCGATATGCAACACATCGCAATATGGCAATAACGCCTACATCGCTCCCCGCGCATCGCTGACCGACGGGCTTCTCGACGTGACCGTGATCCGAAACGGCTCGACACTCGACCAGGCTATAGCCGGAGTGGCACTCCTCAGCGGCGACATCGACAGAAAACGCATCATCGACACATTCAAGGCGAAAGAAATAAAAATAATACGCCTCCACGAAGGCCCCGCCCAGCTCGATGGGGAACCACTCTCGCTCGGACGGAAACTATCCATAAAATGCGAACCGGCATGCCTGAGGGTCTTCAGCGCAGGCACCGAACCCGAGATACGCCCCATCATCACCCCGATGCAGGCCTTTTTCGCCGACATGATGTCAGACCTCAGATATCTCACCCGACTGCAATAGGCCGCGACACGCCGGAGACGTCACGCAGCATACCCGGCCCCACTGAATCACCCTCTTCTCTCGGAAATGTGCCCTCCCTCGGCTACCCTGCTGAATTGTTTCCTCACTTGGCCACCCCCTCACGAGGCCGGCCCGGGCGCAAAGATACCCTGAATGAGAGAACCGGAGAACCAGGGGACAAAACCGCAAATACCGCGGGGGTCGG
>CAMWXO010000046.1 GCA_947178245.1 uncultured Porphyromonadaceae bacterium | reverse complement strand
CTACCGCACCCGCAGGCTCACCGCCAATTCGGCCCTTATCGGCGACTTTTTCCTCACTCCGAAGGGCGATAAGCTGTACTACACCGCCTCGAGCACTGAGGGCAGCCGCAATCTCTATTGCCGCGATTTGAAGAAGGGTGACGTGAAGATGGTGCAGACCGGTGTGTCGGGCCTTGATCCCGATGCTAAGGGCGAGAACCTTTTTGTATGGAGCAACGGCGGCATCAGCAAGTTCAACATCGCTTCAGAGAAGAGCGAGCCCATAGAGTATGAAGCGCTCTACGACCGCTCTCCCTCCGCCGAGCGTGAATATATCTACGACCATGCGCTGCGTCAGGTCAACGACAAGTTCTATGACGAGAAACTGCATGGCGTGGACTGGAAATATTATGGCGACCACTATCGCCGCTTCCTTCCCCACATCAATAACAACCGCGACTTTGCCGAGCTTCTCAGCGAGATTCTGGGCGAGCTCAACGCCTCGCATACGGGCGGCCGCTTCTATGGCGCGGGCGCATCGCTGCCCTCCGCCTCGCTCGGAGCATATTTCGATGAAGAATACGAAGGCGCCGGCCTGAAGGTGAGCGAGGTCATCAACAGGGGGCCCCTTTCCTCGCGCAGCGCGGCCGTGGTGCCCGGCGAGATCATCATGTCGATCGACGGCGAGGCGATAGCTCCGCGTCAGGATATCAACCCGATGCTTGAAGGAAAAGCCGGTAAGAAAGTGCGCCTCGAAGTGAAAGGGGCCGACGGGAGCAGGCGCGAGGTGAGTGTAAGGCCTATCTCGCTCCCGACCCTCTCCGCCCTCAGTTACGACCGGTGGGTTGAACGCAACGAGGCGATCGTTGACAGTCTCTCGGGCGGAAGGATAGGTTATGTCCACGTGAAAGGGATGAATACGGCAAGTTATCAGGACACTTACGATCGTCTGCTGGGTAAATACCGCAACTGCGACGCCGTGGTGGTAGACACGAGATATAACGGTGGTGGCTGGCTTCACAATGATCTGGCCATCCTGCTCAGCGGCAAGGAATATGCCCGCTATGCCCCGCGGGGCCGCTATATCGGCAGCGAGCCCTGGGCTCAGTGGAACAAGCCTTCAGTGATGCTCGTCAGCGAATGCAACTACAGCGATGCGTCAGGCACTCCTTACGTCTATCGCACGCTCGGCATCGGCGACATCGTGGGCGCCCCCATTCCCGGCACCATGACGGCCGTATGGTGGGAGACTCAGATCGATCCTTCGCTCGTCTTCGGCATACCGCAGGTGACTAACCTTTCGGTGGATGGCAAGCCTATGGAGAATGTCCAGATTGATCCGGACGTGCTCATCTACAATCGTCCCGAAGACCTGGAGACCGGTCGTGACGCCCAGCTCGAAGGCTCGGTGAAGCATCTGCTCGAGAAGCTTTCCAAGTGACAGAAGATATGCGCTTATATGCAGGATGCGGGATGAAATTGTGAATCATCCCGCATCTGTCGTCTCTATCTGAATTGTCCAGCTTCCGGCATCCAGTCGAATCCGGCCGAGGAAAGTGTCTTCTTCAGGGCCTCCTCTTCAATACCGTACGACGCGCACAATTCTTCAAGCGTGGCATACTCATCGCGCAGCTTCATATTCACGAAACTCATCAGCATCACGGGGTCGGAGGGCATCGCTTCCATACTTTTTTCTGTTTTTTGTAGTTTTTAATGGATAATTGCACTGTATGTGAAGATTTTTTATTATCTTCGCACTGATGAAAAAACAACTCGCAACTATCATTTGTTTCGCGGCTGCCTCATTCTGCCAGGCCTACGCCTGCACGAGCGCCATCATAAGCGCCGACCTCAATCCCTACGGCCGTCCGCTGCTCTGGAAGCACCGCGACACTTCCGCCATAGACAACAAGGTGGAGCATGTGCCCGAGTCTGCCGAGGGGTATGCCTATACGGGACTCTTCAATGCCTCCGACTCCACACTGCGCGAATGCTGGACCGGTTTCAATTCCCGCGGATTCGCCGTGATGAACACTGCCTCTTACAATATCAAGGACGATGACGTGCCCGAGAAGGATATGGACAGGGAAGGGCTGGTCATGACGCTGGCACTGCGCACGTGTGCCACGGTCGATGACTTCGAGCGGCTTCTTACCGCGCTTCCGCGCCCGATGGGTGTGGAGGCGAATTTCGGGGTGATAGACGCTTCCGGCGCCGGAGCCTATTTCGAGACCAACAACGATTCTTTCGTGCGCATCAATCTCTCTGACGCCCCCGATGGATATATAGTGCGCACCAACTATAGCCATACCGGCCGCCCGGATGAAGGCTACGGCTTCATACGCGAGGCGAACGCCATACATCTGCTCGATTCGGCGGCACGCACGCATACGGTGACACCGGAACTCCTCACCGAGACACTTTCGCGCTCTTTCTATCACGATCTGTTCAAGGCCGACATGGCCGGCGGCGAGGAGCCCGGATGGATTATTGATCAGGACTTCATTCCGCGCTATAAATCGTGCGCCACGATCGTGATCGAGGGCGCCTCTCCTGATGATTCCGATCCCGCACAATACGTGATGTGGACAGGCCTCGGGTATCCCCCGTGTGCCGACATATATCCCGTCACTCCCGGGCCCGAAGGGGTTCATCCCGATCTTCGCGGCACGGGGCCCGACGGCCACTCCAGGGCTTCGGATCTTTCGAAAAAACGCCGTGACGAGGTCTTTCCCCGTCATTTCGATAACGGCGACAAATATATCGACTTGTCGCGTCTGAGAAATGCCGACCACACAGGCTATCTCCAGACCATCATTCCGGTGAATCATGAAGTCTACAGAAAATTCCGCGAACTCCATCATTGACTCCGTTCCGTTTACGGTAGACAGGGGAGCGCTCTGGCGCACGTTGATGCTCATGCCGCGTAAGGCGTGGCCGGTATGGCTGACAGCGGCTGTCGCCGTATGTCTTCTGATTGCAGGCATCTTCAGCAGCCTTCCGCTCATGATGGTAGGGCTGCTCATGCTTTTCACTGTCTTCCCGGCCTCTGCCTCATTCCTCTTTCTGACCGGAATCACCTCGAAAGGGATCGTTCCCAATATCGTGCCCCACACCGTCACGCGGTTGCCTGACGGCTGGAGGGTGGACATGTTCCGAAAATCGGTCGCGGCCGATGAAGATGGAACGGAGACCGTGACATGGGAACCCTGCGGATCGCTGACAGTGGCCGAGAGCGACGTGACAAAGGCAATCGACACGATCGAATACGATATCCTTTTCATCAGGAACTCCTCCCTGTCTCTACTCTTCATACCACGATAATTCAGACAAATGAGAATACTTAAAGACACCAACAGGAAATATTGCTTCATCATGGAGATGGAGGTGCGCGATTATGAACTCGACTGCGAGCAGATTGTAAACAACGCCAATTATCTCCATTATATGGAGCACACTCGCCATAAGTTCTGCAGCGATGCCGGCCTATCGTTTGTGGAGATGCACAATCAGGGGCTCGACGCGGTGGTGCGGAAGGTTGAGATAGAATACATATCGTCGCTGCGCGGCAACGAGACGTTTCTCTCCTGCCTGCGTCTTGAGCGCAAGGGTCCGCGATTCATCTTCCATCAGGATATAATGCGCCCCGGAGGCGAACTTGTGTGTCAGGGTCTCGTCAATGTCGTAGTGCTGAAAAACGGCAAACTTTCAAGGGGCGACGAGCTCGCGCGGATATTTGCCAAATATATCAACTGAAGATGGATTTCTCTTCCAGGCGGTTTTTCGGAATGGCCCTGTCGTTCGTGCCCGGCATGAACGCTCTCTTCGTGCGCCGTCTTGAGGAGCAGGGCATATCTCCAGAAGAGTTCTTCGCTCTTCCGCAACTTGAACTCTCGGAGCGTCTTGACATCCGGAATTCAAGAAGTCTCGACAAGATGCTGCGCGATGAGGCTTTATTCAGGGCCAGGAAGGAAGTGGAGAAAATCGAGCACCACGGCATAAGGACGCTCTCGCTCACAGACGAGGACTATCCCGAACGTCTGCGCGATATAGATAAGGCTCCGGTGACTCTGTATGTGCTCGGGCCGGCCGACTTGAACGCTCAGCGGATGATCAGCGTGGTGGGCACACGCCATGCCACATCATACGGTCTGCGATACGTGGACAGGCTCATCGCGGAGCTCAAGCCATACTGCCCTCAGCTTGCTGTGGTAAGCGGGCTCGCCCTGGGCATTGATTCGGCGGCGCATATAGCGGCCCTCGACCAAGGGCTGCCTACGATAGCGGTGGTGGCTCACGGGCTTAACACCATATATCCGGCTCAGAACAGGGATCTTGCGCGCCGCATCATATCTTCAGGCGGAGCCTTGGTTTCGGAGTATCCGTTCGGCACGTCCCCTTATAGAAGCCGCTTCCTCGAGCGTAACCGCATAGTGGCCACAATGACCGATGCAGTGCTAATAGCGGAATCGGCGGAAAAGGGTGGAGCTATGTCTACCGCTGCCGTGGCCTCTTCTTACAGCCGCGAGGTATTCGCCCTCCCCGGGAGGGTGGGCGATGAGATGAGTGCCGGATGCAACCGCCTGATACGCAGTCAGAAGGCTATGATGGCCGGAACTGCCGCAGAGTTTGTTGCCGCGCTCGGATGGCAGTCAGACGCGGTGAAGCTTCCTGTGGATCAGCCGGTGCTCTTTCCTGAATTGTGCGGGAAAGAGAAGAGCGTCTACGACTGTCTGCGTTTTGCCGGCGAGCCGATGCCCATCGACTCCCTGCGCGAGCGTACGGGGCTTCCTATCCATGATCTGATGGCTTGTCTGGGAGAGATGGAATTCGACGGAATCATCGAAAGGCTTCCCGGCTCCCGCTTCGCCCTTATCCGTTACTGATTATTTCCTGAAGGGTGTGGTGGAGACGTAGAGGTTAAAATCCCTGATGGCTCCCGGCACATCCGCTTCCATTCGCGGCAGATACTCTATGCCGCTTATTTTCTTCACGCTTCCGAGGTCAATGACTATACTGTGGGGAAACGCCGCTCCTGGGGTCGTGCTCCAATAAGTGGATTCCTGCAGGTCGAATACCTTGTCGGCGGTGCGGTTGGTCTTGTCCGTATCCTCGCTGTCGGCATAGTAGACTGTCCAGGGCTCACGAGACAGACGGTCGCCGTTCTCGTCAAGCAGATAGATTTCAGCTATCGAAGCCACGTCCTCACCCGAGACGGAACTGAGTGCCTCCAGGCATACATATCTTCCTTCTGTCGGGATTTCAAGCATGCGCTGTTGCCATCCGTTGCCGGCATCAAAACTTCCTTTCAGGGTCGGTGAGACACCCGCAAGGTCAAGAGTCTCGCCGGCTTCGCGGTGAGTGGCCGGCTTGGTGATATGAAGATTGTCGATTCTATGTTCTTTAAGTCCTTCGCTCACGGTTTCTTTCGGGCCGACAATGTCAAACACCATTATCTCGTTCTCACCTTTCCTGAGCCAGCATCCGGGCATGTAGAGGGTCTGTTGAGGCCCGATTTCCCAAATACGGCCAAGAGGATGGCCGTTTACGTAGACAAGACCCTTCCCCCACGTCTCGAAATTCAGGAATGTGTCTGAGGGCTTGCTGACATTGAAAGTACCTTTATAGATTCCGCGCGGGAGTCTGCCGTCGGTGCCGGCAGTGAAAGTTTCAATCGGTAGATATTCCATCGACTCGTAGAAATCGGGAGTATCTTCCAGATTGAATACTTCCCAGTCTTTGAGATCGCATGTGAATTTGAAGCCGTTTCTCTCTTCCGTCACGGTCACATTGTCTGTGATACCCTTGAAGTCCTTGATGGCACGTCCGAAATTGATGCGGCCCATCGCTTCCACCAGGATATCGAGTCTCGAACCTTTGGGACACGAGGGGAGCTTGAGAGACTTCTCTCCCATACGCCTGTCGAGGGTGCCGATATAAGCGTCGTTGACAAACACCTGTGCGTAGTCGTGAGGATCATTAATCGTGAGCAGTCCTCCCTCTTTCAGTTCAGGAAGAGTGGTGCGGTAGAGGATGCTTCCGAAGCCCTGGTCGTATTCCTCCATCGTCCTTATGTCATGGCTGCGCTGCCCTTGCGGAAGGTTGGCGAAGAGCGGTGCCACTGTCTCGAACTTAAATTGCTTAATCCCGATGGGCTTCACCGTGGCCGGTATTGGAGGCAGTTTTTCTCCGTCGTAATATTTGGCAAGCGTAGTGCGCAGCAGGTGGTATTTCGGAGTCACCTGTCCGCTCTCGCTTATAGGGGCGTCATAGTCGTAAGATGTGACATCGGGTGCGAACCCCGGAGAGTTTGCGCCGGCCCAGTGTCCCCAGTTGGTGCCTCCGTGCGTCATGTAGAGGCTGAATGATATCCCCTTTGAAAGCATCTCGTCGATGCCGGCTATCATGTCTTCGGCAGGGCGTGTCTCATGGTTGGCGCCCCATTTGTCAAACCATCCGCTCCAGTATTCCGAACACATCAGCGGGCTCTCGGGGCGCAGTTCCTTCAGACGTGCGAATTGTCGGTCGATATTGGCTCCCGTTCCGAAATTCATTGTCCAGATGAGATCGTCAAGTCCGTTTTTAGTGAAGTTGGACGACCAGTCGCACTGAAAGAGCGTCACGTCATCTCCGAAATTCTTGCGCAGCATGTCGCGTATATTGGCTACGTAAGGCTTATCCGTGCCGTAGGAGCCATATTCGTTCTCTACCTGAACCATGATGATTGGGCCCCCGTCGGCAACGGTGAGGTCGCCGACCTGTTCCGCCACGGCTTGCTGGAATTTATCCACTCTCTCGAGGAAATAAGGGTCATTCTCGCGCAGCCTGATATCTTTCTTCTTCAGAAGCCACCAGGGCAGACCTCCCATTTCCCACTCGGCGCATACGTATGGCCCCGGACGCAGTATCACTTTCATGTCGTTTTCCCCGCAGAGCCTGATAAACTCTCTCAGGTCGTTCTGTCCGGAGAAATCAAACTTGTCCTCCTTTGGCTCGTGGGAGTTCCAGAAAGTGTAGAGGCAGATGGTGTTCATGCCGAGTGCCTTGCACATCTTTATACGCTGATCCCAATATGGGCGCGGTATGCGCGGATAGTGCAGTTCGGCGGCCTTCACTACGAAAGGCTCTCCGTTGAGCAGGAATTTGCCTTTTCCGGCCACGAATTTACCTCCTTTTTGCATTTTAGCGGCTGCTGCCGGCTGAGTGTCGCCATTTGCATAGGCGAAGACGGGGGTGATGGCGAATGCTGCGAGCATGAGCGCCGTATGTAGGAACGTTTTCATGACATTTAGGGATAATAAGGCTATTTTTTCAGAGGAATCTTCTGAGTGCCTCAGCTGAATACCGTACTCTTTCATCGTCTGACGCGGCGAGTTCCTTCTCTATCTCGGCAGCCGCGCGATGCCGCCGCAGCAGCCTGAAGGCAAGAATGTCTGACTCCTCCCGGCTTCGTGTGTCGCGGGCCCATGCGAGAGCCTCTTCCGTCTCCATCTCGGCAGGGGGCATCAGGTGGCATGCCATGAGCCGCGTCTCGCGGCAATCCCTGTCTGCCCATAGCGCACGGGCGAGTTCAGCGGCTTCCTTATCGTCGGAAGGACGGTATTCTTCGCTCAGTTGCTTCAGTTGCGGCAGCTGAAGTCCGAATATGTACGTATGGGGCAGTCCGCCTTTGCGGAGGGTGTCGGCAATAACCCCGTTGCGCAAAGCATAGACGCTTTTGCGAAGCGGGGTCATCATGCTTGTGAGATCGGATGCCATCACTTGCCGAGTGCGGAGTAATTACGGCTCAGACGCAGCATCTGGTCGGGATAACTTTCGTTGTAGGTCACTTTCACGTCGGTGATGTTGCCTTCTGCGTCATATTCCGGCACGTAGACCGGATTGACGAAACCTCGGTAAGGTGGAATGTCGAGTGTGGAGTAGCGCTGAAGCACTTCCTTGTGAAGTTTCGGGTCTACCTTCACCGCATACTTCTGCACCAGGGCGTTTCCTGCTGCATAGTCACCCGTAGACTTGATGCGCTGAATCTCTTTCAGAAGCTGGCCGAAAAGGTTGCGCAGTTCGTTGTAATCGTTAATTTTCAGATAGGTCTTTCCACCTTTCTTGACGAGTTGCACGGCTTTCGACTTCTTGGCATGGTCAAGAGTCCAGGCTGCTATGAGCTGACGGTTGCGCATGTGGGCTTCCTCCACGTCGTTGCCCGGCTCTATGCGGTTGAGCTGGGTCATGAGTCCGTTCATCATCTGCTGGTAATATTCAGCTTTATAAGCCTCGGGGTCAGAGATGATGCCCAGTTCCACGAGTTTGGGATCAGCGAGATAGTATAGTGCGAAGAGGTCTGCCCGTGCCTCCTCGAGAGTTGAACCGTTTTCCTTCAGCGCGTCCGGATCGGTGCCGGGTGCAAGTTGTCCGGAAGCATGCCCGAGGCATTCGTGCAGGTCGGTATGGAGCATATCGGTCTGATAGAGGTATTTGTCCATCAGTGCGCGTGTGGGGGCGTCGATCACGAACTCTTCGCGGAAGCCGTTGCCCTTGCTTGCTTCGGCGTAAGCCTCGGTGATATTCTCGATGGTTACGGATTTGCTTCCATGCTGGGCGCGAATCCAGTCGGCGTTGGGCAGATTGATGCCGATAGCTGTAGCCGGATAGGCGTCGCCGGCAAGCATCACGGCATTGATGGCCTTAGCCGAGATACCCTTCACGTGGGGCTTGCGGTATTGGGCGTCGATCGGAGCGTTGTCTTCAAACCACTGGGCGTTGTCAGAGATGATTTTAGTGCGCTTCGTGCTTTCCCGGTTGCGGAAATTTACGTAGCTTTCCCAGCTTCCGGTCATTCCCAGGGGGTCATTGTAGCTTTCGATGAATCCGTTCACGAAGTCTACGTCGGAATCGGAATCCTCAGCCCAGAGAATGGAGTATTCATCGAAAAGACGGAGGTCGCCGGTGATATAGTAGTCGATGAGTTTCGTGATATAAGCACGCTGAGCGTCATTCTCGGCCACACCCTTGGCCTTGTCGAGCCAGTAGATGATGTGGCGGATGGCATCTCCGTAAAGGCCGTTGAGGCAGTAAGTCTCTTCATGGATATTGCCGCGCGCGTCTTTCACAAGTTTTGAGTTCAGTCCGTAGGAGATGGGAGTGGGATCGTCGACCTTCTTCTTTGCAGCGAAGTATGCCTCCACTTCTTCCTGAGTCACGCCGTCGTAGAGGTTCACGCTTGATGCGGTAATCACGTCGCCGGTGGAGTCGAGGCTAACTTTCTTCGGCATATACGAGGGGTCGAATATATATCGAGTGATCTCTGCCACGATGGCATCGCGTTCCTTGTCGTCTGAAGCCCCCATGCAGCGGGTGCAGATACCCTTCACGCGATCCTCGAAGAATTCCTGTGAAAATTCAGGCACGAACTTGTCGTTGGAATAGTGGTGGTGAGGCCCGTTGCCAAACCATACCTGTTTCATATACTTCTCGAAAGCCTTCCAGTCTTTGGAATCGCGGTCTCCGTCATATTTCTGATAGATTTTCTCAAGAATGAGACGCAGCTTGAGATTGTTCTTGCCGTTCTGATCCCAAATGATGTCGCGGCCCCACTGTGCTGCCTCCGAGAGGTAGTAGAGCATTTCCTTCTGTTGGAGAGTCAGCTGGTCGAAGCCCGGCACCTCATAGCGCAGCACTTCAATGTCGGCGAAGCGATCCACCTTATAGTCGAAATTCGGATTTTCCTTTGCCATTGTCGTAAGAGATCCGAGGAGCAGGGCTCCGCCGGTCAAAATAGTCTTAACGTTATTCATATAGTAGTTATTCTCAATTCAAAATAATATAGTTGAGAGTTTTCAGTTTTCAGACGATAAGGTCTTTAAGGTCTCTAAAGTCTCTAAGGTCTTTAAGGTCATTAAGGTCTATTCGTGAACCTGAAAACTCAATTCTCAATTCTCAATTACCAATTCTCAATTATTCCACGTAGAGCACGAGCCCCTTCAGGTATTCTCCTTCAGGATGCGAGATGTCGATAGGGTGGTCGGCCGG
>CAMWXO010000045.1 GCA_947178245.1 uncultured Porphyromonadaceae bacterium | reverse complement strand
CATGTGGTGATGACCGGTGTGCGCTCCGAAGACATTCCCGAGAGCCTGCGCAGTTACTTCACCAAGGCCAATGTGGCCCTCATCGCCGTCCTCACCATCGACGAGGGACAGACCATCCCGTTCTGGAGCGCCACTTCGGGCCTTCCGGTGCAGGTGAAGATACGCCACCTCTTCCCCTGGGAGGAGGAGCCTGTGGTGCAGCGCACGATGCTCTACGAAGTGGGCAAAGGTCTGCTCATCAAGGATGCCGACGGCACCGTGATCTCGGCCGAGGAACTCGGCAAGGCCAAGAAAGCGCATGCCGACAGCGTGAAGAAAGCCGACAAGCGCAACCGCATTTATGACAACAATACGCCGGCCGAAGCAGAGCCCGCCAAGTCATCGCCCGAAAAGGCGGAAGGCGGCGCTGCGGCAAAGACTCAGACCGCAGGGCAGGATAAGAAGCAGCCCGCCAAAGCAGCTGATAAGCAGGCTAAACCAGCCGCGAAAGAGCAGGATAAGGCCAAGCCCGGGCAGCCGGCAAAGAAAACCGCCAATGCCAACACTACGGCCGTAGTCACCTCCAACAAGGCGAAAGGACGCTTCATTGTGGTGGCCGGCGTCTTCAACTCGGAAGCGAGGGCAGAGGCCTACGCGAAGGAAATCAAGGCTGACGGACACAAGAACACCGCCATGCTCTCTCACGGCAACTCACGCTACGTGTATCTCGCAGCCTTCGACCTGGAGAAAGACGCCAACGCCGAGGCCGCACGAATAAAGAAATCGGGCACCAAATATAATGGTGTATGGGTGTTTGACACCAATAAATTGAAAAAGAAATGAGCGACGAGAAAGATACAAGATACGAAATTGTCACCAACCACAATAAGAGGCGCATACTTGTCATCAACGAGGTGGTGGACGTAGACATCACCCCCGAACTGCAGTTCGAGGATTTTGACGCCGTATATATCAACATCATGTCGCCTGTCATGGACCGCAACCTGCTGGCCCTGCGCTACGCATCGCCCCTATGGTCGGAAAAATGCCGATTCAAGCCCTGCTACGTCACCGAGCGCTTCAAGGGATGGCTTGGCAATGCCGACGTGACCGTAGACGGCTATGCCACCCACCCGCAAGACCACAGCATGGCTCAGGGCATCGAGGAGATCTACAACAACATGCGCAGCCTCAACTTCATGCTCGGAACCGAGCCTGTGGTGACCCATGCTGAGGAGATCTTCCGAATCTGCCGATATGCCATCTCGCGGCGCCAGTTCACATTCAGCAGCGAGCCTACACCGGGCCTAAGCTCGGGTTATATAGCCATCTACTACCACACCATCTGGAACGAGAACCAGGAATACATGCAGATGCACGAGAGGCACTTCTTCCACGCGCAGCTGCTGCGTCTGGGCTATATCCGGCGCACGCGATTCATACATAAGATATATGTGTGCCCCTTCTGCTCGCGCAGCCACCTTCTCTTCCTGGAGCGATGCCCGAAATGCGCCAGCACCAACCTTCACGAAGAGGCCGTGATCCATCACTTCCGCTGTGCCAACGTCTCGCCGGAGTCTTCCTACCAGTGGGACGATGAATTGCGCTGCCCCAAGTGCAAGCACTTCCTCCGCCACATCGGTGTGGACTACGACAAGCCTTCATCCGTCTACACCTGCAAGGACTGTGGCAACTCGTTCATGTATCCCGACATGAACGTCTACTGCACGAGCTGCAAGCGCACGAGCAATACCGACCAGCTCAGGGAGGTGGACATAGAGGAGTTTGAGTTCACGCCCGAGGGCATACGCGCGTTCGCATCTACCGACCATAAGTTCGTGGTGAGCCAGGTGGGATTCTACGGTTACTCCTCGATGCGTGACTTCCAGGAATATATCCGGCTCTTCGGCACGAGCAAGGAAGAGACCGAAGACCTCATCATCGTGTCGCGCTTCTACGTGTTCGACCCGACGGCCGACGAGTATGAGAGCCTCTACGTGGTGCCCCCTCTGGTGCAGGCCATGAGCCGCTTCTTCAACTACAAGAGCACCCTCTGGGGCAACTACTTCTACTTCCTGCGCCGCGTGAGCCCCGGCGAGATAGCCCCGGCACAGACTCAGATGGAGTATGAGCTCAAGGAGCAGTTTGAAGACTATAAGAAACTACACAAGGGATTCCAGTTCGACCTCGTGGGGAACTACACCTTCTCGATGGGCGACGACGTAGACACATTCCTTCAGCGCCTCGAAGACAGGAGGCAGTAAATATCCTAATCAAGTCCCTTTTATCCATGTTTTACTATTTGTTTGAATTCATCGACGCGATCTGGGACGTGCTCTCGGTCAATTTCCTGGGAACGGGAATGATCACCACGTTCTGGTTTCTGCTCTTCATAGAGTTTCCGCGTTATTACGTCACCGACTTCGCGGTGGCGGCATACCACGGGCTCACCTTCAACAGCCGCCGCAAGAAGCGCGACGCCGCCCGCTACGAGCTCTACCTCGAGAGGCCACTTGTAACGATCCTGGCGCCCGGCAAGAACGAAGGGGCCCAGATCTATAAGCTCGTGACCTCGCTCAGCGAGCAGACATATCAGAACTACGAGATCATCATCGTAGACGACGGGTCGGACGACACAACCCCGCAGATCTGCCGCGATCTGCTGAAGCGCGGCTTCATCCACAAATATTTCCGCATGGTGGAGCGCGGAGGCAAGGCCTCGGCCGCCAACTGCGGCGTGGAGCACGCTACCGGCAAATATATCGTGCACCTCGACTGCGACAGCTCGCTCGACCGCGACGCGATAGAGAAAGTGCTACTTCCCTTCTATATGGACAGACGCATCAAGGCCGTGGGCGGCTGCGTGAAAGTGAGAAACAGCGACGCCTCTCTCTGCACCTCGATGCAGGCGCTCGAATATCTGCGCTCGATCCAGGTGGGCCGTATGGTCACGTCGCGTCTCGGCATCTACCACATCATATCGGGCGCTTTCGGCGCCTTCGACGCCGAGGCTCTGCGCGAGGTGGGATGCTGGGACATCGGCCCCGGTCTCGACGGCGACCTTACCCAGAAATTCCGCAAGGCCGGACACAAGGTATGGTTTGCAGAAGACGCCATCTGCATGACCAACGTGCCTGAGAAATGGCGCGTGCTCTTCAAGCAGCGCAAAAGATGGTCGAAATCGCTTATCCGCTTCCGCGTGAGAAAGCACAAGGACATAATGTGGAGCAACAGGAACTTCTCTTTCTCCAATCTGATCTCCAACATGGACAACATACTCTTCGACTGCGTCTTCAACTACGTATGGCTCTTCTATATGTTCCAGCTCATCTTCGCCAATACCGACCGTCTTGTCGAGATTATCATGGTGGGCTTCATCCTGCGCTCGGCATTCTCGATATGCGCCTTCATAGTGATGATGTGCATCACCGAGCGATGGCGTGAGGAGCGGCATCTGGGAGCATTCCTGCTTCTCTACACCTTCTATATGGGCTACTTCATGCGTATCGTGCGACTCGTGGGCCACACCGAGGAGCTTCTGATGCGAACCTCATACAACGACCCGTGGAACCCGAAGAAGACCTCTGACATAGCCAGGGTCGAAAATATGTAAGGGGCAACTGAATTTAAAATCTAATTTCATGAAATATGGACCGATTATTTAGAGAAATCTTATCACGCAGACGTCGGATATGGCTGGCGGTGCTGCTCGCGGCCATCTTCTCGCTCTCAGCTTCGGCAGACAACGAGAAGAACAAAGACCGCAAGCACGTGCTAATCATCAACTCTCAAGATGAGACCTCGCCATACGTGCAGGAATACATCAACGGCCTGATGTATTACATCGTCAATGAAAAAGGCGCCTCCTGCACAGTGAGACACATGAACGCCGCTGAAATCACCAACGACAGCAGCTACAATGAAAGCGTCAACAGAATCCTCTCCGATCCCGGCCACTCCAATCCGAGCGGCGTGATAGTAGTGGGGCGTCAGGCATTCGCGGCGCGCGACGAGATCAACGACCGCTGGAACAACATACCGATTCTTTACCTCGGAGCCAACAAGACCATCTATCCGAAGGAATACGAATATGCCAACGCCGACATAAACGATGCTCCTTCGGTGACGCTCAATGATATACGCGACCGGTTCAACTTCACGTTCGTGCGCATCCCGGACCACTACCGCAAGACAGTGGACATGATGATGCAGATGCAGCCCAACATGAAGAAACTCGTGCTGGCCACCAACACTCACTCGTCATCGCTGCAGGTGCGCGACAGCGTCAAGGCTTATCTGAAGAGCAAGTATCCCGGTGTGACATTTGAATGGCTCTATCCCGACTCTGCAAATCAGGCGCAGTTAGACCGCCTGCTGCAGGGCCAGAATCTGGAGACGGGCATTCTGCTCGGCAACTGGTATCACTGGGATATCGATGATGACGGTCAGATTGTCTATTCGGCAGGAAAGATCAACCTCATCGACTCCACTACCCAGCCTATCTTCACCATCAAGGAGAACTACTACAAGAGCGGCGTGGTGGGAGGCGTGCTTCCCGTGCGTGCCGACATCATGCAGAAAAGCAAGGACGCCATCGACGTGATGCTCAAAGGGGAAGACATGCGCAAGATTCCGCTCGACGACGGCGACAAAGGCGGCGCCTGCATCGACTTCCCGCAGCTGAAGAGGAAAGGCCTGGAAAACGCCGACATTCCCAAGAATGTGAAATACGTAGGCAAGCCCAACTCGCTGCTGGAGAAAGACCCCCTCATCTTCGCGGTGATCCTGCTCGTGGCAATCACCCTCATGCAGATAGGAATGTATTATCTCTTCTTCAAGGGCAAGACCGAAAGCTTCATGAAGAAGCGCGAGATAAAGATCAATCATCTTCCCGTGAACTATTTCACAGGCAAAGTGATATATGACGCCGACGGCGATCCCGAGAGCGTGGTGATCACTCCGGGCAACAAGAAGGCCTCGGCTCTCGTGGAGAAACATCACGCCGGAGAAAACGGATCTTCAATCTTCGACGAGAGGGAACTCCTGAAGGCCATAGCCACCATCAACGAGACCGGCCACGGCTCCACCTACACCGAGCACTTCAAGCACACCGACACGTATTTTGAAGTGACCGTGCACAAAGGATTTGATCCGGACACGATAGAACTTTTCTGCTTCAACATCACGCAGCGCATCAAGAGCCAGAAATCGCTGCAATACACCTCGGCCATGCTCGAGATGACTCTCGACCTGGCCCAGATCGTGCCCTGGCACTGGAATCTCGTCACCCACCGCTTCCAGTTCAAATACAACGATGCGCTGCAGCGCCTCAACAGCACTCTGGAATCGGACGCCAACAACGAAGTGCTCATACCTGAGCGCCTGATATTCAACCTAATCGACCCGGAAGACAGCATGAAGGTGCGCAAGCTCGTGAATGAAGTCTTCTCAGGCGCCCGACAGTATGTGCAGACCGAATTCAAGGTAGAGGTGAAGCGCAACGGAGTTAAGGAGACCGAATGGATAGAGGTGAACGCAAGTGTCGAGAAGTATGATGACGCCGGAACGCCCGAAATCCTGATCGGCTCGTTCGGCATCATCACCGACCGTAAGGAACAGATGCAGAAACTCATCGAGGCCCGTGAGGTGGCCAAGGAATCAGACAGACTGAAATCAGCCTTCCTCGCCAACATGAGCCATGAGATACGCACTCCTCTCAACGCGATCGTTGGCTTCTCAAACATGCTCGCCATCACTACCGATGAAGAGAAAAAGAAGAAATTCGTGGATGTGATCGAGACTAACAACGAGATGCTGCTCCAGCTTATCAGCGATATTCTCGACCTCTCGAAGACCGAGGCGGGCACGATGGAATTCAACATGCGCCCGACCAACATAAACACGATGCTCAACACTATCGGCTCATCAGTGGCCGACAGGATGCAGCCCGGAGTCGATCTCCTCTGCTACTATGGCGCCGAGACATGCTGGATAGACACCGACCCGACCCGCCTCTCGCAGGTGATCATCAATTTCCTCACGAATGCAGCCAAATTCACTTCGCAAGGAAATATATCGTTCGGCTATGAAGTGCGCGGCGACTCGCTCTACTTCTTCTGCAGGGATACCGGTGCCGGTATCTCAGCCGAAAACCAGAAGAAGGTATTCGACCGCTTCATCAAGCTTAACAGTTTCGTGAAGGGAACCGGACTCGGACTCGCCATCTCGAAGGCCATCATCGAGCATCTCGGAGGCACAATAGGCGTCACTTCAGAAGGCGAAGGCTTCGGAAGCACGTTCTGGGCGGAGATCCCCTATCGTCAGGTGGAGGCTCCGGCCAATGCCGAAGATAATGAACCGGCGCCCAAAATGAAGAATTTCACGGCAGACCGTAGGAAAATGGAAGCCGAGACCAGTGCTGAAGCGGCCGAACATGAACTCGAGATGCACAATGCAGGCTCACATAACGAGGAAAACGAACAGCAACCCGGAAATAATACTGACGGAGCTTACTACGGCGAGGCCTACCCCACCAACGGATATCAGGAGGGATACTATCCCCAGGAAGGTGGCTACCCGCAGGAGGGATACTATCCCCAGGAAGGCGGCTACCCGCAGGGAGGCTTCTATCCTCAGGAAGGCGGCTACCCACAGGGAGGCTTCTATCCTCAGGAAGGCGGCTACCCGCAGGGAGGCTTCTATCCCCAGGAAGGCTGCTACCCGCAGGAGGGATTCTACCCGCAGGGAGGGTTCTATCCCCAGGCAGGATTCGACCCAAATTACGGTCAGCCCTATCCCCCGCAAGGTGTGGCTCCGGTAGAACAAGGTGTGGCTCCGGTAGAATATGAAGAAATTCCTGATGAAGCCTTTGCTCCGGTCGAGGAAGCACCTGAAGAAGCCAAGATCCCAGCAGAGGCTGAACGTCAGGAACAAGAAGAAATACTCGATGAGGCCTTAGCTCCGGTCGAGGAAGCACCTGAAGAAGCTGAGATCCCTGCAGAGGCTGAACGTCAGGAACAAGAGGCAATCGCAACCGAGGCCGAGACCATCATCACTGATGTGGTAGCGGAAGCGACCGAAGCACCTGCCATCGAGGCAGACTCCTCCACATCTGAGGAACAGGACTCCGAAGAGATAGAACTCGACAACACCGAGGAAGCTGATGACTACGAAGGCGACTACAACGACGAACTGGCTGATGCCGACGAGGTGGAAGACAGCGATGAGGAAGAGGAAGCTGAAGCCACAGAAGAGCCTGCTATCGCTGACGAACCTTATGCCTCAGGCGAGCCTGAAGAAGCTGAAGCGACAGAAGACCCTGAAGCTGCCGCCGAGACTGACGAATCCTCTCAGCCCGTAGAAGCTGACACGACAGAAGAAGCTGACACGACAGAGGAATCCGAAGCCACTGAAGAGTCTGATGGCTCCGAACAGCCCGAAGAGGCTGAAGACAATCAAAACATTGAAAATATAGAAAACGAAGAAGATATGCAAAGACCAGTTAATCCCCAAGCACCGCAACTCGGCCCCGATGGCCGTCCTATTCAGAATCCTAATCAAGGCAACAACCCTAACGGTCACCCCTATCCCCAGCACCCATACGCGCAGGGCTATCCCCAACACCCCTACGGCCATCCGCATAATCCTCAGCAGATGCCTCCTCAGGGCTATAGTCAGCAATATCCTCCCCAGGGCTACGGCCATCAGTACCCGCCGCAGGGCTACGGTCAGCAATATCCCCCGCAGGGCTACGGCCAGCAGTACCCGCCGCAGGGCTACGGTCAGCAATATCCTCCCCAGGGCTACGGTCAGCAGTATCCCCCGCAGGGCTACGGCCAGCAGCCCCAACAGCATCCCGGACAGCCGATGAATCCTCAGATGCAACAGCCTCAGGGCGGTCAGCCTCATCAGAATGCACCTCAGAATGCTCAGGAAGCCCCTGCAAGATCTCCCCAAGAGAATCAGGCGCGTCAGGATGCAGCAGTAGGAGGCGGCGCATCATCAGGCCATCAGGTTCAGCAGAAACCTCAGAACGTGACGAAGATGAAGGTGCTCATCGCTGAAGACAACGAGAGCAACTACATGCTTTATGAAAACATGCTTGAAGGCAACTATGAGCTCATCCACGCATGGAACGGCGAGGAAGCCGTGGAACTCTTCGAGCAGACCAAACCCGATATCATCCTCATGGACATCAGCATGCCCAAAATGGACGGATATGAAGCCACGAGCGAGATCAAACGTAAAGACTCACTCGTGCCCATCATCGCTGTGACCGCCTACGCTTTCGCCACCGATAAGGAGCGCATGCTCGAAAGCGGCTTCAACGGCTATGTATCCAAGCCCATCAACCACAACCGTCTCAAAGAAGAGATGGCTCACGTGCTGAAGAATAAATAAATTACGTCAATCAACAAACATTTTTCTCCGAATGAAGAGGATAATCTTAGCTCTGACCCTGATATTCGGCCTCATCACGATGAGCGGCTATGCTCAGGAGGCGTCGGACACTACTCAGAAAGGTAAGAAACAACTCGTCATCATCAACTCATACAGCGAGGTGGCTCCCTGGCCGCGCAACTTCATCAACACAGTGATACAGGAAGTCTCCAACTATCCTGATTTTGAGCCGGTTCGCATCGAGCATCTCTGCAATATCCTGATTCACAATCAGGAAGAATACGATCGTATGAGCGAGAATCTGTTCGCATCGTTTGAAGATGTCGTTCCCGATTATCTGGTATTGATCGGTAACTTCTCCATAACCCTGCGCGATCAGATCAAGGCCCACTGGGGCGACGTGCCCATGCTTCTGATCACGATGACGACAAACTACGGGCCAACCGATTTCTACTTCACAGGTATACCTTACGACGCTGAATTGCCGGCTCTGCGTCCGCTCGAGGAACTGCGGGATGACTACAACTTCTCAATAGTCTACACGCCGACCCGCTACCGTGAGACAGTAGACATGATGATTGAGATGTTTCCCCAGATGAAGAAACTGGTTTTCCTCGGCGACAGCATGTTTCTCAACAGGCTGTATAACCGGCTGATCAAAGACTACGTCGAACTGAAATATCCCGACATCGAATATGAACGGATGCTTGCTTCAAACGAAGGAGACATCTTGCAATACCTAAACAATGAGGATCTTTCGACAGGGCTTCTCCTGTCCACATGGAATTATGAGGACACCAGCATCCTGGGCTACCCCTCAATCAGCTCCACCGACTCCTACATGATCAAGAGCGCCCACAGACCAGTGTTCGGACTGCGCCTCGCCTACATGACCTACGGCATCTTCGGCGGCTATTTCGACAACGGAGATGAAGTGGAGCAACTGGTGCTCGGCGGCCTTCACGATCTGCTATCAGACAAGGTGATGAGCACCGTACCATTCAGAGGCCCCGCCAACCCCAAGCCATACATAAACTATCTTCAGCTCGACAAGCTGCACCTGCCGCTTTCGATCTGTCCTCCCGATACGGAATTCCTCTATCATACAGAGTCGAGCTGGGAGCGCTACAAGTATTATGTATGGATCGGCATAGCCATCCTCATACTGATCATCCTCATACTTGTCATCGCCAGGCTCTCGAACAGAGGCCCCCGTTTCCGCCAGACCATGGACGGCCTTATAGATACCATGCCCATCGGATACATGCAGGTCATGATAAGCCTCGACAAGAACGGCAAAGTCAAGCATGTGGAATATGGCGAGCAGAACGGGATGCTGAAGGAATTAGTGGCTGAGCATGACCTGAAGCAGATGTATTCCGACCAGCAGCTTGAATACTGGCAGGCAGCAGCCGACCACGTAAGACAAAATGAATCTCCCCAGACCGTGATAGCGAAATCCCCTACAGACGACACATATATAGAATTCATAGTCAAAGCCGATCCACTATCCACGGATACAAAGCTTCTCGTGGATGAATTCTCAATCGACGTCACAGACAAGATGAAGATGGAGCAGGTGCTCAGGGAAGCGGCAGACAACGCTATCGAGGCGGACAACATGAAGTCGGCGTT
>CAMWXO010000044.1 GCA_947178245.1 uncultured Porphyromonadaceae bacterium | reverse complement strand
ACCGTGGGCTACAATCCAGCCAACCGCCCCGGCAAGTTCCTGAAGACCGCCAAGATCTACACAGGAAGCGAACGCATATCCAATTCATTCAAGCTCAAGGGTATGGTGATTCCTTCGCAAAAGAACCTCGTGAAGACTTATCCCGACGTGGAGGGCAACCTCCGCTTCTCGTCGAGAATCATAGATGTGAATGAATTAGGCCCCAACACAGTGCGGCCGATCTTCATAGGCATATACAACGATTCGCCCGACACCCTGAGGCTGACACCGGCCTCAAGCGACGATGCCCTCCAGGGCGTACTGATGCCTGACGAGCTCGAGCCTCACGGCGTGAGCACCCTCTCGCTTACGCTCCGGGCCGGTGATCTGCCTGGGGGCACAACTGATTTCAACCTTAAAGCATATATCATCAACTCAGCTTCTGCCGACACGATTGCCACCATTCCCGTGGGAGGGGCAATCAAGCGATAACAAAGACAGCATAATTCATATTTGGCCATGATACACCCTGAAAACGATGAAAAATACACCGGCCTCCGTGTCAATGCCGGAGTCACTTCCAATCCCTCGGTGAATCCCTACCGGAAAGTGGTGAAGAAAAAGCGCACGCTCACACCGGGCGAATACGTGGAGGGAATCCTGAAAGGAGACGTCAGCATCCTGGGCCGGGCCGTGACACTGATCGAGAGCACAGCCGAGGCGCATCAGGCCGTGGCTCAGGAAGTGATCGAGAAATGCCTCCCCTTCAGCGGCAATTCACGCCGCATAGGCATCACCGGAGTGCCGGGAGCCGGCAAGTCCACTTCCATCGACGTATTCGGCACACACGTCATACGCCAGGGACATAAGCTCGCCGTGCTCGCCATCGACCCGAGCAGTGAGCGCACACGCGGAAGCATTCTCGGCGACAAGACCCGCATGGAAAAACTTTCGCTCGAGAAAGACGCTTTCATCCGCCCTTCCCCCTCGGGAGGCTCATTGGGAGGAGTGGCCCGCAAGACGCGCGAGACCATCGTGCTCTGCGAAGCGGCCGGCTACGACCGCATCTTCGTAGAGACCGTAGGAGTAGGACAGAGCGAGACGGCTGTCCACTCGATGGTAGATTTCTTCCTGCTCATCCAGCTTGCCGGCACAGGCGACGAGCTCCAGGGCATCAAGCGTGGAATAATGGAGATGGCCGACGGCATAGCCATCAATAAGTGTGACGGCGACAATGTAGACCGCTGCATGCTTGCTGCGCAGCAGTTTCGCACGGCCCTGATGCTGTTTCCGCCCACTCCGAGCAAATGGGTGCCCGAAGTGGTGACCTACAGCGGATACTATGAGAAAGACATAGATAAGGTATGGGATATGATCGACCGCTACTTCAAATATGTAGAAGACAACGGCTATTTCCAGCGCAAGCGCAACGAACAGGCGCGCTACTGGATGACGGAGACCATAGAAGAGCAGCTGCGGGCCAGATTCTATCACACTCCGGGCCTCAGGGAGCTGATGGAGCAGAAGGAACTGCGTGTGCTCAACAATGAGCAGTCGTCGTTCACAGCTGCGAAAGACGTGCTCGATTTCTACTTCTCGTCGCTCCGCGATTGACACCCGGGCCCGACTGATTTGAGGCACCGACGGCACTTTTCTGAAACTTATTCAAAAAAATAATTGGAGATTCTATTTTTTTTGACTACCTTTGCATTCATAGTGAAAACTGAAGAAAACAGCTAACCTTACAAAATCGTAAAAACCCAGACATTCCGGCAGGAATTAATCAAGATAGTTTGTATTATATGTCGACTGATTTTTGGATTTATGCCGATATCGCATCCTTCTGCATCTCACTGGTGCTGACAGGTATTATCATACCCCAGATTCTGCTCATAGCTTTCCGCCGGAAGCTATTCGATGAAGTTGATGAGCGCAAGATCCACAAGGGTGTTGTGCCCCGTCTCGGAGGCATCGCCTTCCTTCCGGCCATCATCTTCTCGGTGTGTCTTGTGATGGCGGTGTCAGTCTCGATGGGGATAGACGTGGCGAGCCGCCTGATGGCCGACAGCACGCAATGGATCATGTATCTCCTCTGCGCGCAGATGCTGATGTTTCTCATCGGCATCGCCGACGACCTTATCGGCGTCCGCTATAAGGCCAAGTTCGCCGGCCAGATCATCGCCGCCGTCTTCATCTGCGCATCCGGAGCCTACATCCACAATGTCGGCGGCCTTCTCTGGGTAAATGAGATTCCGGCATGGTTCGGATGGTGTGTATCGGGTTTCTGCGTGGTCTACCTCGTGAATGCGATCAACCTTATCGACGGAATCGACGGGCTCGCCTCGGGTCTGAGCGGTATAGCCCTGATCTTCTACGGCATCGTGCTCACCATGGCCAAGGAATGGGTGCTCGCCATACTTGTATGGGCACAATTCGGCACACTTCTTCCTTTTTTCTACTACAACGTCTTCGGCAACCCCTCGAAGCGCAAAAAGATATTCATGGGCGACACGGGAGCCCTCACGGTGGGAATGATGCTCAGCTTCGTGGCGCTGAGGGTCACCAACATTTCATCGGGTGAGATTCCCGTGGACTATAACAAGATAGTGCTTGCGTTCTCACCTCTCTTCATACCGGTGTTTGATGTAGTTCGCGTGTATTTCCATCGTGTGCGCAATCATCGCAATCCTTTCCTCCCCGACAAGTGCCATATCCATCATAAGCTACTCGCGCTCGGCCTCAGCCAGCGTGTGTCGCTCTGCATCATACTTCTCTCGGCCGTGGTGCTGATGCTCGCCAACGTAGCACTCTCGCCGTTCGTGTCGGCCACATGGCTTCTTGCGGGCGATGTAGCGCTCTGGATATTCGGCAACCTGATAATCACGCGGATAATACGGCGAAGGGAAGCGGACTCACACGTCACTCTCTACGACTGATTTCCGGCGTCGCGCCGAGACAGGCAAAATGAATGTGTAAAAAAATTAACTTTCCACAGGTAGATGAATCTTAAAAAATTCCTGAAATCGATCTTTATCGCAGCAGGGCTTCTCGTAATGGCGGGAGCATGCTCCACACCCAAAAACATCGCATACTTCCAGGATGCTCAGAATGCTGAGATAATCCAGATAATGACGTCGCAAAACAGGGAAATCAAGGTGGAGCCCCACGATAAGCTCTCTATCGTGATAAAATCGAAAGATCCGGCGCTCGCCCAGATTTTCAACCTCAACGTAATATCCAACTATACATCACACAACACCGCATACAACGGCACCGGTGCCGACGTGCGCGAATATTCACTCTCCACCAACGAAGGAATATCCACATACACCGTCACCCCGCAAGGCACCATCGACTTCCCGGTGCTCGGAGTGCTCAAGGTAGAGGGCATGACCCGCTCCGAACTCGCCGCCTACATCAAGGGCGAGATAGTGGGAAGAGGACTTGTGAAAGACCCGGTGGTGATCGTGGAATTCATCAACACCGGAGTGTCAATACTGGGAGAGGTGGCTCATCCCGGACGCTACGATATGAACAAGGATGTGCTAACATTGATTGAAGCGCTCTCCCTCGCCGGAGACATGACCATCCAGGGCAAGCGCGAGAACGTGATGGTGCTCAGGCAGACAGGCGACACCGTGCAGACTTTCTCGATAGACCTTACCGATGCCAAGAACTTGGCATCCTCACCTGCATTCTATCTGAAACAGGGCGACGTGATCTATGTGGAGCCCAACAACTTCAGGAAGCGCCAGACCACCAACAACGCCAACAACGTGATGAACGCAAGTTTCTGGCTGTCGGTGGCATCGCTCGTGGCCACGGTAGCGGTGCTCTTCGTGAAATAAAGTTTGATCAGGGCATCATGTGGCTATTCAAATCAAAAATTCCCTCGCTTGCCGACAGCGGCATGCTGCGTGGATTCACCGATTGGCACTCCCACATCCTGCCGGGAGTGGACGACGGATTTCAGAACATGTCTGACTCGCTCGAGGCTCTCAGGCATTTCGACTCGCTCGGCGTGGACACGCTATGGCTCACGCCCCACATAATGGAAGACTATCCCAACTCTACGGAAAAACTCCGTGAGCGCTTCAGCGAGCTTTCCGACAAGTGGGACGGAAATCTTCAGCTTCGTCTCGCATCGGAGAATATGCTCGACCCCCTATTCGAGGAGCGGCTTGAGGCCGGCGATCTCCTGCCGATCGGCCCGCAGGCCGATCATCTGCTTGTGGAGACCTCTTACTTCTCGGCTCCGATGGGATTCGAGCGAATGCTCGAGAACGTGAAGTCGAAAGGCTTTTACCCGCTTCTGGCGCATCCGGAGAGATACACCTACATGGACGAGGAAGATTACCGCCGGCTCAAGGGAATGGGCGTCAAGATGCAGCTCAACTACGTCTCGCTCGTAGGCGGCTACGGCGAGACCTCGCGCAAGAAAGCCGTATGGCTTCTCAACAACGGCTTCATCGACGTAGCCGGCAGCGACATACATCGTCTCGAATCCAATCAGAAACTCATCAAGGAGGCTCCGGCCAAGAAAGAGCACCTCGATGCAATCCTATCTCTCACAACAGAGAAAAACAGACTCTGACTTATCTATGGACAACAGAATACTTCTGCGGATGTGCAAGATGTCGGGCAATGAGATCCGGTATATCAACGAAGCCTTCCGCGATGAATGGGTCGTGCCCCTGGGCCCCAACGTATCGGGGTTTGAAAAAGATCTCGAAGCGTTCTTAGGAGAAGACAAGAAGGTGGTGGCCCTCTCGTCGGGCACGGCGGCTCTCCATCTCGGGCTCATCGATCTCGGCGTGGGCGAAGGAGACGAAGTGATGGTGCAATCGATGACTTTCAGTGCCTCGGTCAATCCGATACGCTATCTTGGGGCCGTTCCGGTGCTGGTGGATTCTGAGCCTCTTACATGGAACATGGATGCCTCCCTACTCGACTCGGCTATCGCCGATCGCCTCGAGAAGACAGGACGCCTCCCGAAGGCTATAGTGACCGTGTGCCTCTACGGGATGCCGAACGATTATGACGCAATCCTCAAGGTTGCCGGAAAATGGAACATTCCCGTGCTGGAAGATGCCGCAGAAGCCTTCGGCTCATCTTTCAGGTCGCAGCGCTGCGGCACTTTCGGGGAATATGGTGTATTGTCGTTCAACGGCAATAAAATGATCACCACTTCAGGCGGCGGTGCGCTTGTCTGCCCCGATGAGAGCGCTGCCAGGAAGACAATGTATTACGCTACCCAGGCGCGTCTGGGATACGCATATTACCAGCATGAGGAGGTGGGCTACAACTACCGCATGAGCAATATCTGCGCAGGCATCGGCCGCGGACAGATGACGGTGGCAGAGGAATACATCGCCCATCACCGCCACCGCCACGCCTACTACCGCGAGCATCTGGCTCCGCTGAAAGGGATTACCCTTCACGACAATCCCGACAGCCGCTTCGACAGCAATTTCTGGCTCTCCACCATTCTCATAGACCCAGAACTCAGGGTGAAAGGAGAGGATGACGCATATTCGGCAGCCGTGACCCAGGCCATCGGGGGCGCCGGAGGAGTCACAGAGGCAGGGGCATCAGTCCATACCGATTGCGAGCCCAACACCAACGTCGAGGCCATACGCATCGGAATGGCGAAAGAGGGCATCGAGACCCGACCGCTCTGGAAACCCATGCACCGCCAACCGGTCTTCAGCAAATTTCCGTCATACGTCAATGGCGTCTCAGAGTCACTCTTCCACCGGGGCCTGTGTCTTCCTTCCGGCCCGTACGTAAGCGATGCTGACGCCGACCGCGTGATCAAGACTCTGAAATCCCTCATCAGATGATCGGTGACTCCGAAATATTCAACCGCACCCAGCTGCTTGTGGGCAGCGACGCAATGCGCCGCATAGCTGACGCCCGCGTGATAGTCTTCGGCCTGGGCGGCGTCGGAAGCTGGGCGGCCGAGTGCCTCGTGCGCACGGGGGTGCGCCGCCTCACGATCGTAGACTCAGACCGCGTAGCCCCCTCCAACATCAACCGGCAGATGCCCGCCACCACCCTCACCGTTGGCGAGGAAAAGACTGAAGCCGTAAGCCGGCGGCTGCGCGCCATCAATCCCGGAGCCGAGATAGAGGCCTTGCAGATGTTTTACTCCGCAGACAACGCCGACAGCATCGACCTGAATGAGTATGACTACGTGATAGATGCCATAGACTCGCTGAAAGACAAGGCGCTGCTCATACTGCGCGCCACGCAGTCTTCAGCCCGGCTCTTCAGCAGCATGGGGGCGGCACTGAAGATGGATCCCTCGCGCATAAAGACAGCAAGGTTCTGGGACGTCAAAGGCTGTCCGCTCGCCAGAGCCCTGCGTCAGAGATTCAAGCGCGACAAGACATTCCCCGCTAAAAAATTCCTGTGCGTCTATTCCGATGAGCTACTCGAAAACCGGGGGTTCACCGACGAGACCTGCGACTACAAAGCCGGTATCAATGGAAGCCTCTGCCACATCACAGCCATATTCGGGATGATGCTGGCCGGAGAAATAATCAAAGACATCTGCAGGCAAGACTGACTTGCATTCCACCATGAACACATATCACAAATATATGATTACAAAACCATTAACTTTCAGTAGGCTACGCCGCTTGCTCACCGCCGCCTTATGCACGGCAGCCTTCGCCCCTCATGCCGAAGTGCCGCTCGAATATCATGCGTCGGTGGCAGCCCAGGCCTCTTCAGAATCTCTCGCACCGTATATGCTCGGCTCATGGAACGGTGGACGCTACGTGGAAGGCAACGGTATATGGCAGGAAGCGGGAATCTCGAAACCCCTCGACCGCGACTCGCGCTTCTCATGGAGCGCGGGAGTGGACTATATAGCCGGATGGGGATCGGAGACGGACTATGACCGATGGCATCCCGACACGAAAGGATGGGGCACTAATGCCGACCGCCGCCCCATATTACGCCTGCAGCAACTTTTCGGCGAAATCAAATATCGCTCGCTCTTCCTTACGGCCGGAATGAAATATTCCCGTTCCGGAATCGTAGACGACGCCCTATCGTCGGGCGACCTGATACGCAGCAACAACGCCTCTCCCATACCCGGAGTGGCGGTAGGCTTCATAGATTTCCAGGACATTCCCTTCACGAAGGGATGGGTGCAGATCGACGGTGAACTCATGTATGGCCGCATGACAGATTCAGGCTTTAAAGACCGGGAATTCAACTTTTATTCAGGAGTCAGGGCCATAAATCTCTGGTATAACTATAAGCGCGTGTATTTCCGCACGAAACCTACCCAGCCGTTTTCCGTCACGGTCGGACTCCAGGCCGCCGGCCTCTTCGGAGGAGCCTCCTATACGTATCAGAAAGGCGTGATAAAGCGTGATATCGTGAGGGGCTTCAAGCTGAAAGACGCGTTCCAGATGCTCATACCCAGGGAAGGAGGCGAGGCTTACTACACCGGGTCGCATATCGGCTCATGGGATCTGAAGGCCACCTGCAGGCTACGCGACTCATCCACGCTCAGCGCCTATTTCGAATGGCTTTGGGAAGATGGCTCCGGCATAGGAAAAATGAACGGCTTCGACGGACTCTGGGGGCTGGAATATAAATTCGCCCGCAAGGGCGCCGTCACCAAGATAGTGGCGGAATATCTTGATTTCGTTAATCAGTCGGGCCCCATACACTTCGCTCCGCAGGATCACCCCTACAACGACCTGACCGGCCACGCCCAGGGCGCGGATGACTACTACAACAACGGCGACTACGGCGCATACACCAACTACGGGATGAGCATAGGCACTCCCTTTCTAAAAGCGCCGGTCTACAACCGCAGCGGCATGCTGAGCTACATGCACAACCGCTCTCGCGGATTCCATCTCGCGCTTGGCGGCGACCCGTCTGACAGATGGAGCTACCGCGCCATGGTGAGCTATCAGAGAGCCGGCGGCAACGGGTGGATGCCCGTGACGCGCCGCCTGCACAACACTTCCGCTATGCTTGAAGCCAAGGTCTTGCCCCTCACCTCACTGCCGGGGTTTGAAATCTCGGCGCGCATGGCCTTTGATTCCGGCTCGCTCCGTGGCGACAATTTCGGAGCGCAATTACGCTTCGCTTACAGCGGCGACCTAAACATTAAATCGGGAAAGAAATGAAAAAGATATCGCTTCTGCTCATGCCGCTCCTGCTGATGCTGGCGGGATGCACTCAAAACAACGGCCACATCGGACACATTTTCGGCTCGTGGGCGCTCCAGGAGATCACGGAAGACGGCCATCCCTATCCGCTCGCCCCCGAAAACACTACCGTTTTCGCTTTCCAGAACGAGATAGTACGCGTCACTCGCCTTAGCGATCCCTACTCATACGAGACACGCACCGGAAATTTCTCACTCTCCGGCTCAGATCTCACAATGAAATTCGCAAAGGATCCCACACCTACGGGAAGCTATATGTTCGTGACTCCCCAGTGGCTGCCCATTCCGAAAGACGGGAAGCCGATCCACTTCCACGTAGACACGCTGAAGGGAGACAACTTCGACTTCTCTCTTGATTACGACGGCCACGAATACATCTTCCACTGCACGCGGACGTGGTGAGCGCGCAGCAGCAACGCAAAAATAAATCCGGCACCCTGAGGAAGGATGCCGGATTCAATATATTTCAGCCGAACGTATTATTCAGCCTTTCCGTCAGAACCGAGCACGTTGAGAATCTTGTGCTTGTAGAGTTTCTCCATCTCGTCGCGGGCCGGGCCGAGATATTTGCGGGGGTCGAACTCACCGGGCTTCTCCTTGAGCACCTTGCGAACGGCTGCTGTCATGGCAAGACGGCTGTCTGAGTCGATGTTGATCTTGCAGACGTCCATCTTCGATGCCTTGCGGAGCCACTCCTCGGGAATGCCGATGGCGTCGGGCATCTGGCCGCCGTATTCATTGATCTGGTCTACATATTCCTGGGGCACAGAGCTTGAGCCGTGGAGCACGATGGGGAAATCGGGCAGCTTAGCCTCAACAGCCTCGAGCACGTTGAATGCCAAGGGAGGAGGCACGAGGCGGCCGGTAGCGGGATCCACCGTGCACTGCGCGCGGGTGAACTTGTAAGCTCCGTGAGAAGTACCGATCGAGATAGCGAGGCTGTCGCAACCTGTGCGTGCCACGAATTCGATCACTTCCTCGGGATCGGTGTAGGTGTGGTGGTCTGAGCTCACCTCGTCTTCAACACCTGCGAGCACGCCGAGCTCACCTTCTACAGTCACGTCAAACTGATGAGCGTAGTCAACCACTTTCTTGGTGAGCTCGCAGTTTTCGTCGAAACTGAGGTGGCTGCCGTCGATCATCACTGAAGAGAAACCATTGTCGATGCAGTCCTTGCAGGTCTCGAAAGTGTCACCGTGGTCGAGGTGAAGCACGATCTGGGGCTTTTCCCATCCGAGGCTCTTGGCATATTCCACAGCACCCTGGGCCATGTAGCGGAGAAGGGTGGCGTTGGCATAGTTGCGGGCGCCCTTCGACACCTGGAGGATAACGGGGCTCTTAGTCTCAGCAGCGGCCTTGATGATGGCCTGAAGCTGCTCCATGTTATTGAAGTTGAAAGCCGGGATGGCATAGCCGCCGTGCACGGCCTTTGCAAACATCTCTCTGGTGTTTACAAGACCAAGTTTTTTATAATCTACCATATTACCTAAAACGTTTATGCGCATTCGGGCACCCTGCGGGGCTTCGAATCGCAGTGTTAAGAATAATTCAGTGCAAATTTAATTAAAAAATTTGTATCTTGCACTATCCTTTTTGGAAAAATCGGCATTTTTGGCTAAATTTGTAGTCTGAAAAAGAAAACAAGCACATTAATCTCCTTTTGGGCGCTTAATACAGACATGAGAATAATAAGTTCCAAATTCATAAAAGACCTTGATGCAGCCACTTGTGAGGCTCAGGGCATCACGTCGATCGACCTGATGGAGCGGGCCGCGCAGGAAGTGGTCAAAGAGCTGGTGAGGGGCGTCTTGCCGAGCCGCCGCATCGTGGTCTTCGCAGGCCCCGGCAACAACGGCGGCGACGCGCTGGCAGTTGCCCGCATCCTTTCCGAACGCGGCTATGAGAACATCGAGGCGTATCTCTTCAATGTGTCGGGCAAGCTGAGCCCCGACTGCGAGCATCAGCGCGACCTGCTGAAGGATGTGCCTGAAGTGAAGTTTTTCGAGATCACCTCGTCGCTCACTCCCCCCGAGCTTGACAAGAGCGTGCTTGTGATCGACGGCCTCTTCGG
>CAMWXO010000043.1 GCA_947178245.1 uncultured Porphyromonadaceae bacterium | reverse complement strand
GTATTCGTCCACTGCATCGATGGCGTCGGCGTTGCCGGCCTTCATGATGTCTTCCACAAGCTGGTTGAGATACACCTCCACGTTGGTGTAGTAGCCTTTCGTGTCGATAGTGTATTCGTTGGCGTCGTCAGGGTCGTTGGGGTTGAGGCCGTTGGCGATCTCCCACTCGTCGGCCATTCCGTCGAGGTCGGTGTCATACGTCTCGGGGCGGAGCACATGTCTCAGCGTCGGATAACTTGCCGTGTTGGGATTCTCAGGCTTCGAGGGGTCGTTGATGAAGTCGAGTATGCCGGCGGTGTTCGATGTGGGATAGACCTTTCCGTTCTTGTCAACGTAGGGCTCCTTGCCGTAGAAAGTCACGGTTCCGGTGCTTGCCTCCTCCATATACCGGGCGTCTGTGGCGTCGCGGTAGAGTGAGGCTCCGGCGTAGGCGAGAAGTTTCTCGTAGGCTGTCTCCGCGCTCTGTGTGGTGACGATTCCGGCATCGATTGGCTCGTCGAGTTTCACCTTCACGTAGTCTTTGCCGTCGATCACCGTATACTCTATGTTTTCACCGAACTTGTGATTCGGATCAGGCATATATCTGTCGCCGTCCACTGTCTTGAGGCCGCTGTCATATTTCACGCCCTTCCAGTCGTAGTTTTCGGGGTCTGAGGCAGCCGTCACGAAGTTGCCGTCTATGTAGTAGCGTGAGCAGAGGCCGCGCAGGGGCTCGTTGGTGGAGTTGCCCGAGCTTCCTACCGACACTTCCGTCACTGTGGTCTTGTTTTTCGTGCCGGGGCCGGCCTTGTAGTAATTGTTCACCATATTTATATATCCACCCCCGGGGCCGCCGTAGCATCCGTTGCCGTTGCCCCAGTTGTAGATCACATTGTTGCGGAAGTCCACGCGCTCGGCGTCTACCGTGTTCTCATAGCGTGTGCGGTCCCATCCGTCCCATTCGTATCGGGCGCCGTTGAAGCGCGGTGCGCGGTTCTGAATGTGCGAGATGTAGTTGTGATGGAAAGAGGCTTCCTTTCCGCCCCAGATGCCGCCGTAGCTGTGGGCTCCCTTCGAGTGCCCGGGATTTGCGAGGCCCTCGGCTATCGTGCACCACTGCATGGTGAAGTTGCAGTTGTCATAGAAAGAAGCCACCTCGTCGATGCTCCACGAGAAGGAGCAGTGGTCGAGGATGATGTTCTTGCGCCGGCGTCCCCATGTGGCGTCGGCGCCGTCGTTTACGTCTTTCACCTGCGAGCGACGGCTCCTTATGAAGCGCACGATCACATTGTCGCATTTGCCGAAGTAGAGGGTGTAGTAGCGCAGGGTGATTCCGTCGCCGGGTGCTGTCTGTCCGGCTATGGTGGTGTTTGATGTCACGTCGAGCTGGCTCTTGAGGTCGATGTAGCCGCCCACGTCAAAGACGATGGTCTTCGGCCCCGACTGGCTCATCGCCCAGCGCAGCGAGCCCTCGCCGCTGTCGTTAAGATTGGTGACGTGGACTATCTTGCCTCCGCGTCCGCCGGTGACGTAGCGTCCGTGGCCCTCCGCTCCGGGGAAGGCAGGCACCTGATCCTGAGCGAAAAGGGAGGCGCCCGCAAGCAGGGCACCGGCCAACAGTAGATTTTTTCTCATGATGTATATGGTTTACAGTTATTGGTTTTCTTTATATGATTTATATAACTTATAAGACTTATAAGATTTATAAGATTTATAAGACCTATATAATATAGGTGCAAATTTAGCTAAAAATCCCGTGATATGCAAGCCGGCGGCGCTTTTTTCTGCTTTATTAACTTTTTAGAATGTGTCGCATCAGAAGCCGCCCGGGCCCACGTGCAGGAAAATTTTCAAAAAAATCATAAAAAAATTTGGCGGTTTTGTAAAAAAATCATAATTTTGTGTGCTAAACCTTGAATTGCGTGCCCGAAGAGGCTTCTGATGTCTCCCGGGCGGCGTGTAGCCTGATGTAATCACTACAAACATCATAAATATAAATTATGACCAAAACTAAACTAACATCCAGCCGACAGGCATCGGGAGCTTCCTCTTTCCTAAGGAAGATATTCCTGACTCTTATCGCCGTTTGCATGGCGTTTCCTGTCTTGGCTCAGACCGTAAACCTGTCAGGACAGGTTACGGACGAAGCAGGCGAACCCCTGATCGGTGTTACCGTGAAAGTGCAGGGCACCACGAAAGGCACGGCTACTGACTTCGACGGAAATTATTCAATTCCCAACGCCCCCGCAATGGGCACGCTCGAGGTGTCTTACATCGGCTACACCACGCAGCAGATTCCTATCAACGGGCAGTTTACCATCAACGTCGTGATGCAGGACGACACCCAGACACTCGACGACCTCGTGGTGGTGGGCTACGGCACGATGAAGAAAAACGACGTGACCGGTTCGGTCGCAACCATCGGCACTGAAAAACTGAACGCGAAGGGTGCCGCTTCGGTGCTCGAGAACCTTCAGGGTACCGTGCCCGGTGTGAACATCACCAAATCTACCGGACGTACCAACGGCGGCATCGAGGTGGAGATCCGCGGTAAGTCATCAATCAACTCCAGCACCAAGCCTGTCTACGTTGTAGACGGTGTGATCACCAGCGATATCGACTTCCTCAATCCGCGTGACATCGAGCGTATCGACGTGCTCAAGGATGCTTCTTCTACCGCCATCTACGGTTCGCGCGCCACTGCCGGCGTTGTGCTCATCACCACAAAGGGCGCTCTCGGCGTGAAACTTGAGCAGGCTCCTTCGATCAGCTACGACGGCTATTTCGGCGTTGCCAAGGTGGCTCACCTCCCCAACTTCATGGACGGTCAGGAATTCTACAACTATCGTCTGATGATGTGTGCTTCTCCTATCACGGAGATGCAAGCGTATACTCCCGTTTATTCTCCACAGCCAGTATTTGGATATTTCAAATCTGGAACAGGCGGCTTTGACTGGGCGCTTCTCAAGCAGGATTCAAAAGACCCCTCTTCTCCCTATCTTCTGAAAGAGATGCTCGCTAATGGCGAAACATACAACTGGCGCGACCTGATGCTTCAGGACGGAATACAGCAGAACCATTATGTATCTGTCAATGGCGGATCAAAGAGCACTACCTATAACTTCGGTGTCGGCATAAACAACGAAAAGGGTATCTATCAGGGTGATAAATCAACAACTTTCAGCTTCAAGGGCTCACTCGACGTACGCATCAACAAGGTGATCAGCGCCGGCTTCAATGTGAATGGTGCTATTATGGACAATGGCTATGCTGACGACAATGCGGTAAATCGCGCATGGTATATGAACCCCTTCATGAAGCCTTACAATGATGAGGGTGAGATTATCCTTCATCCCGGCAATAAACTGGAACTCGGTACTGACGACTATCAGTTCTCCGACGCCGTGAGCCCCCTTGCGCTGCGCAAGAACTCCTACCACAGCCGCATGACCTATCGCCTTCTCGGTAACGCTTACCTGAAACTTGACCTGCTCAAAGGTCTTAGCTTCAAGTCTACTTTCGCTCCCTCATATTCTTCTTATCGTGACGGCGTATTCAACGGATATGAGAATCCCGCAACTCCCGGCAAGACTTGGGCTGAGGCAAATCTCGACACCTCTACGGCAACCGTTACCAATCAGACCTCCATCGGCTGGATCTGGGACAACTTGCTCAACTATACCCGCACTTTCGGCGAAGACCACAGCCTCAACGCGATGGGCCTTATCTCAGCCGAGAAGGGTGTGACCGAAAATTACAAGTGGGTGGCAACCGACGTGCTCGAAAACACAGACTGGTGGAATATGGGCTCGGGTACCACTGACAACAAAGCTTCTTCTTCAAGCTATTCCAAGACCACGATGATGTCTTACGCCCTTCGTGCCAATTACGGCTACAAGAACCGCTACCTCATCACGGCTACGATGCGTTGGGACGGCAGCTCTAAGCTGGCTACCGGCCATGAGTGGAAATCATTCCCCTCGGTTGCTCTCGCATGGGTGCTCACTGAAGAAGACTTCATGGAAAGATACCGCAACACACTTAGCAACCTCAAGCTGCGTCTCAGCTACGGTATCACCGGCAACAACACCGGTGTGAAGGCTTATCAGACAATGGTCGGACTTACCAGCCCGAAATATTATCCCTTCTACGGTTACCCCTACGCTTACGGCTACGCTGCAAGCGGCATCGTCGATAAAGACCTCGGATGGGAGACTTCACGCGAGTTTAACGTAGGTGTGGACTTCGGTTTCCTCCGCAACCGTATCACCGGTACTATCGACTGGTATCTCAAGAATTCCCGCGAACTTCTCTATGAAGTTGGTCTTCCCCTCGAGGCAGGCGGCGGCAAGATGATGACAAATATCGGTAAGGTTCGCAACTCCGGTATCGAGATAAGCCTCAATACAATCAATATCGAGACACGCGACTGGAACTGGCAGACCACTTTCACATTCGCTCATAACAGCAACAAGGTGAAGCAGATCAACGGCGTTTCGGATGAGGTTAACACCAGCGGCGCAACAGGTGGCCTCTTCGTAGGATATCCGGTAAATAACATCTATACTTATCAGTGGGACGGCATAGTATCTGACAGGAACATGACTGTTCCTGACAATCAGGTGGCTAAGGAACATGGGTTTGTACCCGGCTCAACAGTGCGTGAATGCGATTACTACTTTTCGTGTTATGATCTTTATGAGGGTTGCCCCATAGTGAGGGATGTCAACGGCGACGGCCAGGTAGACACCGACGACCGTGTGCTGATGAGCAGCGAGCCGAAATGGACCGGAAGCTTCACTTCCAATCTCTCTTACAATCTTCCCAAGAAGGGCGGCATGATCGATTTCTCGTTCTCGCTTTATTCTCGTCAGGGCGGCAAGACCTTCTCGCCTTTCATGGCAGGCGACCTCTTCAAGATCGGCGACCGCGGTTGGGAGAAGATCATGGTAGATTATTATATCCCCGCAGGTACTCTCATCAATGCCGACGGCATGAGAGAGGACGGCACATTTATCAATCCTGTTTATCAAACAGAGACCCATTACGGCTCATGGCCTCATTTCCATGGAGGCAACGGCAACGGTGCAGGAAGCACTGCAAGTCCCTCGGGCAACTGGAGCCAGGCAAAGCAGGTGGTTGACGCTTCTTACGTGAAGGTGAAAAACATCACTGTCGGCTATACATTCCACAAAGATGTGCTGAAGCATATCGGATGCAAGGATGCCCGCATCTATGTGAACATCACTAACCCGTTTGTCTTCACCAAATATATGGGCTTCGATCCTGAATGGGCAGCCGCAGCGGGCAAGAACGACGGCCCGAGCACTATCACATATCAGGTGGGTGCAAGCATCAAGTTCTAACTTCTTCAGTATACAGATATGAAAATCAATAAATATATTGCTCTCGCCGGTCTGTTCGCGCTTCCCCTCGTAGGTTGCAGCGACTTCCTTGAGAAAGACAACAAGTCGAGCGCAAACGTAGACGGAAACAAATACCTGTCGGAGCATCCCGATGCTCTGCGTGCGGCCGTATTCGAGTCGCTCCGCGACAATATGCTTAACATCGATATGCAGGATCTTGCATCAGACCTGTATACGTCGCCCCGTGGCACTGATGACGGCGAATTCTCAATGTTCTCCATCATCACCGACAATAGCACTGTCACGAATTTCTATAAGAACAACTGCAACTCCATCAATCTTTCAAACGCGCTGATCCAGTTCAGCGGGGAAGGCTCTGACAATGCCTATCAGGGCCGCTTCATCAGGGATTTCTGCTACTACTATCAGACGCAGCAGTTCGGCTCTGTTCCTTACGTGACACACTACGTGGAGGATTCAAGCCGCGACTATCCCAAGATGCCGCTCGATGAACTCTATGCGGCACTCGTGGAAGACCTGACAGATCTTTACAATAACTCTACGCTCCCGGCCACAAACCGTTTCGGCGAGGTGAGCAAGCAGGCTGTGGCCGCCTTGTGCGCCCGCATCTGTCTCGCAGCCGGATGGGATCTCGAGACTACCTTGACTGATGCCGAAAAAGGTACTTATACCATAAACAAGACTGATTATTTCAATCTTGCCGCCCAGTGGGCTGAGAAGGCTATCAACGGAACTCAACTTACCATGAGCTTTGAAGACAAATGGTCGCCCTTCCATGAGGGTAACGATGAGGTGATCTGGTCGAATCAGTATCGCCGCGACGGCTATCCCGGCGACGTGAACAACAGCGGCCACAGCCTCCAGAACAATTACTGCGCTTTCTACGGCAATGTTAATTCCACTGGTCAGAAAGGCGACAAGAGCGGCGGCAGAAACATGTATACCACTAAGGCTCTCAAGCTTTTCACTAAAGGCGATACCCGTTTCGACGGCACTTTCATGACCCTCGCGTATAATGCTCCGATCAAGGACGGCATCGCCGAGTGGGGCACTCAGGGATATTATGCCTACTACAATGTGGACGCAGCAGGGCAGGCTAAATTGCCTATCGCAGCCAAATTCTTCGTCTGGAACACGCCTGAAGAGGATGTTACAGCATGGCTGGATGCCCATAAGAGCCAGACTAAGATGTTTGCCACCAATACCTACGGATGGAACAATCCATATGCCATAATTCTTAATCCCGACGGAGTTACGCAGTACAATTTCCAGACCGACGGCAGCTATAAGAAAAGCACACAGAGCTACGAAGCGTATTCTCAGGGTACTTACAACGGCATGTGCGTTAAGAAGTTCGACGACCCGCAGTCTATTCAGTCCACAAGCGGTAATGACTACCGTAATGTGGTGGCCTTCCACGTCAGCGAGATGTATCTCGTGGCTGCCGAGGCCTACATGATGGCCGGCGACGACACGAAATCCCTTGAGAAACTGAACGCCGTGCGCAATCGTGCAGGAGTGGCTCCCATCTCATCGTTTGCAGCTTATCCGGCAATGGTGGAATATGATACTCCCTACAGTTTCGGTGACATCACCAAGATCGACTGCATCCTTGACGAATATGCCCGCGAGATGTATGCTGAGCGCACCCGTTGGTATGACCTGCGCCGCACCCGTCAGCTCGTAAGATACAATATCGCTTTCTCTCGTAGCATCCGCAGTGTGGCTGAGATGTCGAACGCAAAGGGTGAAGTGAAATGGTATCGCCCGATTCCTCTTGACGAGATAAGCAACAACACTTCAATGGATAGCGACAGCCAGAACCCCGGCTATTAATTATCAAAATTCTATAGAAAGATGAAAAATATCATAAAGACCCTGTTTATGGCAGTGGTAATGGCGTGCACTCTAACCGCATGCCGCGACAATGCCGAGATACCCGACCACGGTCCCGTGGTTCATCCGCAGGAAGATGCCAAAGGGCTCTACGTGGGCGAATGGACTATCGAAGAAGTCGGATCTCCAGATGTGAAGACAGAGCCCGGAACTATGGAGCTGACACCATCAGAATATAACTATGTGACCATCGTAAACGTGAAATGTGAGGCTCAGAATATTGATCTCACTTCAGCTGCTAACATCACACCCGGCGGCGAAGGGTACTTAATCTCTAACGGTAGCGCGTCCAACGGCTTTGGAGAAAAAGATGCCCAATTCAGCGGCGCTGTGAACAAAAGCAACTGGAGCGGATGGATTCGCTTTAAAAAGAATGTGAAGGTTGGTATCAAGAATAGAACCTATTTTTACACTTTCAATGGCAAACGCCAATAAATTTATACGGGAGTCGGTTTTCCCGCCGGCTCCCGCATCAACTCAATTAAATTTCTTAATCAACATTTTTTTAATCAATTCATTATGAAGAAACTTTTACTTACTGCCGCAGTGGTGGCTATGGCCACAGCTGCAAATGCACAGATCGAGGTAGGCTTCCTCAATGCTGAAGCTCTCGGTCTTGACAACAAACCTGCTTGTGGTGACATGTTCAAACTCGCAGAGACAGAGAACGTAACCATGTATATGGCTTTCGCTCAAGGTGAACTTTCCAAGCAGAATCCTGACTTCCAGGGCATGAAGACCCTCGTGGTAAACGGCCAGGAAATCGCTCTCGTTCCCGGTGTCGGTGGCAAGGAGAATGGCAAGTGCACACTCAGCGGCGGCCCGCAGGCCGGCGGCTGCATCTATCAGCTCGACGTGAAGAAAGACGGCTGGATGATCGTGCCCAGCAAGATCTCTTCCAACAAGAACTTCTACGCTTACCTGGGTCTCGTAGGTGCTGATCCTTCTCCCGTGGCCTACACTCTCGGCATGGATCTTCAGAACGTTGACTATCCCACCATCTCCGAGATCAAATACAGCCTTCCCGCAGGCGAATACGGTATCCTCGATATGGAATCGCCCGAACTCGAGAAATATACTCTCGGCGCTGACGCCATCAACTGGCCTATCCGCATCGCTACCCAGAATCCCGACGCTGCTACCGCCGGCAACGGCACTGGCGCTCTCGTATTCCCCGTTTACGCTGAGGCTGAAAACTATCTCGTATTCGCTACCGGCTCGAAGATGAATACCTGCGGTTTCGTATTCGTTGAAAGCGATCCCGCCGGTGCCGCTCCCAACGTGGCAGTGAAGGGTGAAGTAGGCGAAGAAGGCGCCAAGACTGAGAAAGTTGTCGTTATCACCGGCGAATATACAGGTTCTGTATCCGCTATCGAGGCAGCTTTTGACGAGAACGCTCCCGTCTACAACGCACAGGGCATGCGCGTGAACGCTGACGCCAAGGGTCTTCTCATCCAGAACGGCAAGAAGTTCATCCGCAAGTAATCCGATTCAATCGCAAAATTTTAAGCCGGGCGGCTCCTGGACGGGAGTCGCCCGTAATACTATAACAGCCTCATCCTGACATGAAAAAATACGTAGCAGCACTGGTGGTGGCGTTAATTACGGCCCTGGCCTCTCACAGCCAGCCCCTCGCGCATCCCTGGCAAGACAAAACAGTGGCTTATTTCGGCGATTCCATCACCGACCCACGCAACAAGGCGAGCGGCGACAAATATTGGAGTCAGCTTCAGAAAATGCTGGGAATCACGCCCTACGTCTATGCCGTAAGCGGCAGGGAATGGAACGACATACCGCGCCAGACCGACCAACTGCTGCAGGAGCACGGCCACGATTTCGACGCCATCCTCATCTTCATAGGCACCAACGATTACAACAATGCAGTTCCGCTCGGCCGGTGGTATGACGAGAAGATGGAGACCGCAGTCTACGGTCACGGCTACGAGAAGCGCCCCGAAGCGCGCCTGCGCAGGATTCCCTCGATGGATGCCGACACCTATCGCGGACGCATCAACATAGCCCTCGATTCGCTCAAGCGCACATTCCCCGAGAAGCAGATAGTGCTCCTCACGCCCATCCATCGCGCCGGATTCTATGCCAACGACAAGAACTGGCAGGTGCCTGAAGACTACGCCAACCGTTGCGGCGAGTTTCTTGACGCATACGTCGAGGCGGTGGTGGAGGCGGGTCGTATCTGGTCGGTACCCGTCATCGACCTCAACGCCCTCTGCGGCCTTTATCCGCTCCACGATGAGCATGGCCGCTATTTCCACAATCCCGAGACAGACCGCCTTCACCCCAATGACGCCGGCCACTCACGCATGGCGCAGACCCTATATTGGCAACTGCTGACACTTCCCTGCACATTCTGACATAACTGAAAAATCCATAACCATGCCCAACGTCATCACCGAAATCACCCCGCTTTCCGACAAGGACTGCTTCTATATCACCGAGCGTAACAAGCAATGCTTCGATTATCCGCTGCATCATCACAAGGAGTATGAGATCAACTTCGTGTCGCGCGGCAGGGGCGCACGCCGCATCGTAGGCGACTCCATAGAGGAGATCGGCGAGCTCGACCTGGTGCTCGTGGGCCCTGACCTGGAGCACGTCTGGGAGCAGCATGAATGCAACTCTTCCGACATATATGAAATCACGCTCCACTTCGCCGGCGACATCTTCAGCCGGCAGCTTCTCTCGCGCACGCAGCTCGCGCCCCTGAAGACGCTGCTTGAAGAGGCGAGGCTCGGAGTCTGCTTCGACGTGCACACCATCCTCACGGCCTATTCGCGTATCGAGAGGCTGCTGAAGGAGGAGTCGGGCTTCCACCGCTTCATCCATTTCCTCGAGCTGCTGCATCATCTCGCCACGTCGGGCGGCCACCGGGTGCTGGCGTCGTCTTCTTTCGCAAAGCTCAGCGACTCGGCCGAGTCGCGCCGGGGGCAGCAAGTGGCGGCCGTCATCGACGCCCATTATGCCGAAGCCATATCGCTCGCCCGGCTCGCGGCGCTCGCCTCG
>CAMWXO010000042.1 GCA_947178245.1 uncultured Porphyromonadaceae bacterium | reverse complement strand
AGAGAGTTCGACGAGGAGGGCGGTGTCGAGAGCCTGTTGGCTATCGTAGCCGAGCACGGCGGGAAAAAGGGTCATGACGTAGCGCCGGTAACTCTCGAGGATCATGCTGCTTACGCCGGAGAAGCCGTCGATGCGGTTGGCGTCAAACCAGCGGTAGAGTTCGGCATCGCTCGCGCCGCTGTGCGCGTCTTGCATGAGGAGGGCGAGGCGCTGATATGTCTCGTAGGCGGTGGCATTGGGAAAGCGGTTGAATTTGCGCAGTGTCAGAATCCATTTTTCCCTGAGCGACATATAAATACCTTTAGATTGAGTGACTGCGGCTCCTGCTTCAGTGCGCATCAGTGAGGATGCTATGGCGAAGACGTGGCTTTCGGGTATGTCAGAAGCACCGGCTTCGCTTGCTGTGATCACTTTCAACTGCAGACGCCCCATGAAGTCAGCATCCGGCACGCGTTTGTGTCCGAGCCTATATAGGGCGTCGTAGCATTCAAGCAGCGGCGCTATTTCGTAAGCGGCACAATGCTGAAGAATTTCCTCCAGATGCCCTGCAAGTTCCCTGCATTCGGTTGCGATTTCCCGCTCTTCCCGTGATGCCTCGTGCCCGTCGATGACAAGGTTGCCGGCAAACTGCGCCTGCATCAAGAGATAATTGGAATACGACGTCAGAGCCCTCGGGTCTTCGGTCTTTGCCGAAATCTTAGATGTATTAGAAGCGGTGCGCAGCATAACGTGATCTCTCAGTTTTGCAATTCAGAATCATGGCAGGATGCCGGGGCCTCCGCGCCTTCCGTTTTCCTTAAAATCCATCCGGGCACGCTGATTATTCCGCTGCGCCCCAGATCAGCCACTTCTTTCAGAAGCACGCGGCTGGATGACGCATCGCCATCTTTCTCGAGCTTTTCGAGTGCGATATCTACATATTCCACAAGTAATTCCCGCTCGCTGATGTCATGATATTTCCTGTATCTTGCTATAAGCGAAGCCAGTTCTTCAGAGGTATATGCTCTCCCGCTGTCCGGAAAATCTACGCCTTTGCCAATCTTAACGGGCAATGATAGCATATACGACATGTTGGAGAGCTCGTTGGCATACGTAGCCACACAGTAGTCTATCTTGAACTGTTCCGCTTTGCAGGATGCTTTCCGGCTCATCATCTCGCGCACAATCCGACCTTCAAGATAGAAAGTCAAAGGTTCGCGGCCTTCAGCACGTCGTTGTTCCTGACGGGCGGGCCAGCGGCGGTATAGCCTGTGCAACTCGTCGATGGAAAGAGAAGTCAGGTCTGAGCCAACAGGCACAGACTCAGGCATATCATACAGATTTTCAGCCGTAGTGATGGTTTTGCGGGAAAGGAGTTCCCCCACCACCTTATTCAGCCTCGTGACGCAACGCCTTGCCAGGGAAAGATGCTCACGGTCGAGCACGGCGGAGGCATAATCGCCCACTTCGGAAAAAATCCGGCCGAGTGTCAGCAACTCATCAGTCGGCGACGACGATGAGACTCGATAATTCATTATTCTCGACGGCAGAGCGGCAACCATATCTAAAGAAAAGGCGTCAGACAAAATGTATGTATTCGGGTTCCACTTCTACTGCTGCGGCCATCAGGCCGGGAAGCTCTACAATCAGGCGACGTTTCCTCATGCCTTTCACCGCGAGCAGGCGCCCCTCATATCCATTCAACGCGCCCCCAACGATGTGCACTTCCTTGCCATACATGGCATCCGTGATCTCGCCCGGCATATAAAAGACAGGAGTCTCAGTCTGATTTACGGCGAACATGAAGCGCTCCATTTCTTCTTTCCTTACGGTAGTCGGGTTGTCAATCGTGTTGCCGCGCTGATAGCGATATTGAAGCGAGGGAATACTCTCAACTACACTGTCGAGTTTAGCTTTTGACTCATGAACAAACAGCAGATCCTGAATCACGGGCACTTCCCTGCGTTGCATGCGGCCCCCTATCTTCATCACCATCTGCGTCATGGGCGTGAACACCTCAAGGCCTGCTTTCGCAAGCTGATGAATGGCAAGAGTATTTGATGTACGCCGCTTGAGATCGCGCATGACAAACCATTGTTTCTCAGAGGAGTTCATGGGCCGGTATGTGACCTAAGGACAATTCTTCAAGTCCTACTTAAATTCGCATCTCCCTGCTTATTAAGTAGTTATCACACTGTTTCAAAAAAGTACGAGGTGCCATATCGATATTTTCACCCCGATTTAGCGTTTTATCTTCGGTCACTTTATGTGATTATCCAACAATAAAAGAAATAGGCCTCTCTTGATAAGAGATTTGGATGGTTTATAACCTTATGATTTATTGATAATTAGAGCATCCTCAAACATACCTCTTGCCAAACAATACCGGATTTTCGGCTTTAATTAAAAAATTTTTTGTGCCGAATAGCGTAAGATTCAACTTTTTTTTGTAATTTTGCAATCACTAAGCATCTCTTATCAAGAGATTTGGATAAGAACAATACGGATGTGTCACCCCGAAGCAGCTGTGCGCCGAGGTGACAATTTAATTTCCATAAGTGCTTCTCCCCTATTTCAAGCTTTGCATAATCAGGGAGTTTGCCTTGTCCACAACTGATGTGTCGAGGCTCGCAAGATAAATACGTGTGGTGGTCTCATTGTCGTGACCCATTCCCTCACTTATCACCGACAGAGGAATTCCCTTTGCCCTGGCAGCCGAAGCCCAGCTGTGGCGCGCCACGTAGAGGGTCAGCGGTATTGTGAGACCGATCATTCCGGCTATTGTCTTGAGGTTATGATTGATGTTGTAGCCCACATTTCGGTAGGTGCATCTTTCGTTCGTGCCCGGATTTCTTATTATCGGCAGCAGATAGTCGCTTTTGTTCTCACGATATTTGTCTACGATCATCTGCATCTCCTTTGTCCATTCTATCGTGAGCTGCTGACCGGTCTTACGCCTGCGATAGGTGATGTGGCCGGCAGTCAGATCAGATTTTCTGAGAAATGCCATATCAATGAAACTCATTCCCCTGAGATAAAAACTCAATATAAACATGTCTCTTGCATAGTCAAGAGGCGGAGTGCGCGAGAGATCAAGCACCTTTATCTGCCTTATCACCTTGATAGGCAAAGCGCGCTTCACGGTCTTGTCCACACCGGTATAGACATGGCGGAAAGGATAACGGTTCTCTATTATCTCCTCCTCCACCGCACGGTTATAGACCGCTCTCAGAATCCGCGTATAGAAAGAAATGGTGTTAGGTAAGACTCCCCTTTGCCTGTGCCAAGCCTCGTATGCCTCCATCACTTCGGAATTGAGACAATCGAGCATGATGTCTTCGTCGTTTCTGAATTTCTTGAAACTGTTGAGCGTTGTGGTGTAGGTTTCAGAAGTGCGTATCTTTCCATTGCGCTTGAGCTTTATGATCATTCCCTCCATAAAGTTGAACAGGGAATATTCATTCGCATGACGATTGAACTCATCCACAACGTCGTCGGCAGTGTATGCCAACCCCTCGCTGTCAAATTTCCGGATGATCTTGTTCAGCCGTTCCGTGTCCCATCTGATCCGTTCACGAACGGAGAGGATAAAGAGCCTGCGCTCGCTTTTATGAGCGACTTTCACCATAGACCGCCGCTCATCCCACTCCGTGGTGAAAACATGATAGTCTGAGAACAACTGCCGTTGCTTTCTCTCATGAAGAATCTGAAAGTAGATTGTACCCTCATGCCCGTTCACCGCAGAGGGATTGAACTTTACTTTTATCGAAGCCATAGTATAATCGTTTATTTCAATATTCTAACGATTAGCCCGATTCTTCAGACGCTTCCGGGCATCCTGATATACCCCGGGCTCCGGAAGATTTTTGTCTGTCAGTGAAAAAAACATTCAGAGCATGAAACTATCGGGATGAAACACGCATCTATATAAGTAGATAACACTCGTGATATGACAAGCGAACCGATAAGTGAGAAGCATTTTGCCGAACTCATAGGCAGGCACTCGGGAATAATAAATAAGGTCAGCTACTTCTATGCAACCGACCGGATGCCTTACGAAGACATGAGGCAGGAAATTTATGCCGGCCTATGGAAAGCATTGCCAAAGTTCAGGGGCGAGTGCTCCATGAAGACGTGGATATATCGTGTGGCGGTCAATTCGGCGCTTATGGCAATCCGGTCGACAAAGCAAAAAAGCACGACCGTAAGCATAGATATAGCCGACCTGAATCTTTCAACAGAGCCCGAAGACGAACTGAAAGAAAACATACTTGAACTATACGCTATGATAAATCAACTTGAATATATCGATAAGGCGATCATCCTGCTCTGGCTTGATGAATTTTCCTATCAGGAGATTGCCGACACACTCGGGCTTAAACGCGGCACGATAGCTACCAGAATATTCAGAATCAAGGAAAAACTCTCTAAATCATTTTAAAATGAGTCCGGAAGATCTAAAGAAAAGAATGGCGAGACTCGATAAGGTTCTCGATCAGACGAATGGCGAAATAAAGATTGACGTTGCATCATCCAAAACAGCTCAGTCAGAAATACTACGTCGCTATCGTAGAGGGTTCACGTGTGGTCTGATTTTCGTATTGGTCTATGTCATAATGATGATATCAGGCATCACTCCCTCTTCATTCCCGGTAAGCCTGAACATAACTCTCGTAGCATCAATGTTGGCAGCTTCATGCTTATATGCAGTGCTTTACCATTTCCTCAAGAAGATCGACATAGCTACTCTCACTCCGGCAGAGCTTATCAGGAAGACCGCACGCTTCAGAATCATTTCGTTCACATCTACTGTCTGCTTGTTCGTAATCATGGCTATCCTGATGTTCTGGCAATCGCGTGGAGATGGCGATATCATCTTTTATATAGCCGTGTCATTTAGCACAACAATAGTCATATATATAATAAAACAACTTCCTGAAGAGAAGAAACTTTTCAGGGAAATGAACTCCGAGAAATGAAACGCCCTGTGAGGTTTGCTATTCACAAAATTAATTATTCTGCTTAATATTACAAAAATTTATATTAATTTTGCATTGGCTTCCTATGCGAAGGCAGCGGGATTCGAGTTTTGGCAGCGCTTGACGGCCACTTCAGATGTCTCTTCGCAGTAATGACAAGGCAACACTACAATAATAAAATGACGAAATGACAAAAAAGTATCTTATTCTCTTATTAATTACATTGTTAATACCACCCATCATGGCACAACAGAAAATCACACAGACAGCCGGACGGGATGCGCTCGGAGAGTTCGCTCCGGAATTCGCTCACCTCAACGACGACATTCTCTTCGGGGAAGTCTGGAGCCGCAACGATCTGCTATCGCTGCGCGACCGGAGTCTCGTCACCGTGACTTCGCTCATATCGCAGGGCATCACAGACTCTTCGCTCATCTATCACCTTCAGGAGGCGAAGAAAAACGGCATCACGCGCACCGAGATAGCGGAAATCATCACTCACATCGCCTTCTATGCCGGCTGGCCCAAGGCTTGGGGAGCCTTCAGGCTCGCAAAAGACGTCTGGAACGACGACATAAAGGGAAATGACGCCAAGGCACGCTTCCAGAAAGAGCTGATCTTCCCTATTGGCGAGCCGAACACGGCTTATGCCCGATACTTCATCGGCAACAGTTATCTGGCTCCGATATCCACGGAACAGATACCATTCTTCAACGTCACTTTCGAACCCGGCTGCCGCAACAACTGGCACATCCACAAGGCGGAGAATGGCGGAGGCCAGATGCTTGTGGGCGTTGCAGGCCGCGGATGGTATCAGGAAGAAGGAAAAGAGCCGGTAGAGATTCTTCCCGGCACCGTGATACATATTCCTGCCAATGTGAAGCACTGGCACGGAGCAGCAGCCGACAGCTGGTTTTCACACCTCGCGTTTGAGGTGCCGGGTCAGAAGGCCGAAAATGTCTGGCTCGAGCCCGTCACCGACGCGGAATATGGCAAGCTGAAATAAGCAGCATAGCAATCTTTAAGGCAAAAGGCCGGAATCGCACGATTCCGGCCTTTGACTATTCCTGAGATTTGCCCGGCTTGAACATATACATTGCTCAAACCAAATAATACATCACCACTTTTGATAGTGGATATTGCCGGGCTTGAATTTGTCTTTCGGTTCCGGATTATCGGCAGGATGCCCCATCGTGATCACGTTCAGAGGTATGATGCTATCGGGAAGTTGGAGCAGACGCGTCACCTGGGGCACTATCTCCTGATTGGGATAGACACCGCACCAGACTGCACCCAGTCCGTAGGCATGAGCCGCGAGCAGGATATTCTCGGTGGCTGCGGAGCAATCCTGCACCCAGTAGCCGTTTTCGTTGCCGTCTGAAGTCTTTGCCATGTTTCCGCAGACCACGATGGCGGCAGTAGCGGTCTTCAGATTGAACCAGGGCTTCACGGAGTCGAGCGAGTCGAGCATCTCACGCTCCGTGATGACTACGAAGTCCCAGGGCTGCTGATTCATGGCCGTGGGAGCGGCCATACCAGCCTTCACGAGAAGGTTGAGAGTATCGACAGGGATAGGAACATCGTTAAACTTACGGATACTCGTGCGTGTCATGATGTTCTCGATCACGGCCTCCGATGCATCCGCATTTCCGCAAGCGTCTTCCTTGCATCCGCACGACGCCATCATTCCCATGCAGCAGACGAGAGCCGCAAACAGTGCTTTCTTTTTCATAAAGTAGTTATGTTTAAGTGATTGAATACCCTAATAGTAAGAAAAACTCGTCACTGACTTCTATCCGAGTCAGCGAATGAAATTGGTGAAATAATTGCGCTCCTGTTCCGGGAGACCTTCCGCCTGCTTTCGGGCATTTATCGCCTTCACAAGAAAAGCCATGTTCCTGCCAAGATTGCGCATGGTCTGGAGGCCTTCGTGATCCTGCTCCACATCTGATGCTGAGCCGCCATGCACCTCGTTCCAATAAGTGCTCGAAGCCACAGGCATGGAATTCATCGTGAAATACTTGATGATCTCATCCATAGCCGAAGTGGAGCCCGCGCGGCGGGAAGATATGACGGCCGCACCCACCTTCATGGTAGTGTTTACGGTGCCCATTGTGCTGTAGAAGAGACGGTCGAGAAATGCGAGAGCCTGGCCGTTGGAGCCTGCCCAATATACCGGCGTACCCACCACGATACCGTCGGCTTCGGCAAACTTGGGAGCAGTTTCATTCACAAGATCGTTGAAGACACATCGGCCATTCTTCCTGCAGAAATTGCAGCTGATGCAGCCTCGGATGTCCTTGTTTCCTATGTTGATTCGCTCCACTTCAATGCCATTATCCTTGAGAGTTGCCTCGAGCTCAAGCAGGGCGCGGGCCGTGCAGCCATCAGGTCTGGGACTGCCGTTGAGAGTCAGAATTTTCATAAATCTTTCCGATTATTTAAGGTTAAAATGTTCCGGTGAAATAGACCGGCCGGAATATGAAGACGGCGGATTAAGCCACTCCTATAACAAGAACAATCTGCAGTTTCAATCGTTCATGATTCGCCTTAAATTGAAAAAAAAAACACTATTCTGAAAAAAATATCTTCATGAAGTAGGACTTTTCCACTGAAAGCGCGTCAATAATATAAACCGATAATAATTTGAGTGATGAAACATACTCGCCTCACACTTCTCTTTATGATATTGTTCGCCCCGGCTATATGCCACGGACAAATCAATGATAATGTTTTCACCGGCAGCTCACTCTCACTGCCCGACACCTCCGCCTTCATGTCGAAGATACTATCCCGGCAGCGGGCGCCGGGCATGGTAAAAGATATCTTTCGGACATCCGGCACATTCGGACTCACCCTGCATAACAACTTATTACCCCGTCTTTTCGAGCCGATCCGCGCCCCCAAGAATATCCCCGAGCCGGGCACGGCGGTGATTCCACTCTGGCACAACGGAGCATTTTATGCCTCCGGAAGCATCTCGAGGATGCCGGGGCTGATGCAGATTGACAGCGGCACAATCGGCATAAAGCAGCGTAACGGCAACTTTTCCATGTATGTCGGCGCCGTAGCAAATAAATACGGAAATTACGGCGGATTGCACACGCAATACGGCATTACCGGTATGGTTCACTACGATTTCTCACCTAAATCCTCTATCACCGCGTCAGGCACCTATTATTTCGGCCGTCCGCCACTTATGCCCAACGGCAAGCCGATGCCTGCTGCCATGATAGGGTTCTACAAGTTTTCCGAATTCAATATCATATACGAATACCAGTTCAACGAGACGTTCGGCCTTGAGTTAGGAGCAAGGAGCGTTCCGAGCAGCGTTTATAACCAAAAATATGAACTCAGACCGGTAGCGAATCCAACCATAAAGATAAGAGACTATAAACTAAGTATTCCGGTGGGAGAAATAGTATATAAGATAGTGCAAGAAGAGGTGCGCAAGCGGCACTGACGATGGTTGTCAAATCAACCATTTTCATGTTTAGTTTGTTGAATAGTCATGAAACAGGAAAAACACATCTACGATATGCCCAACATGGGTTGCATGCTCGGAGTCGCCTTTCAGCGCCTTTATACGAGTCTGGAATCGACCCTGAGGGAAACCTTGCCCGAAATTTCCGTGCCGGAATATCTCATATTGCGTGTGGTATATTCGCAGGAAGGGCTGCAACCGTGCGACATAGGAGAGCGGCTCGGCAAGGATAAGGGAGCCGTATCGAGAGGTGTGAGTTCGCTTGTGGCGAAGCAATTTCTCAGAACCGAAACGGTCAGTCACAAATGTCTGCGCGTATATCTCTCCGACAAAGGGCGCGGGATATGGCCCGCAATTCATGAAGTGGCCCAACGGAAACAAGAGGAACTGGCATCCGTTCTCTCCGACAAGGAACTGACTGAACTGAAAAGAATCTTACAAAAAATAATTAATCTTAACTAAAAAGAAAGGAAACACACTATGATTACACTCACTATCTGGAGCGATTTCGCCTGTCCTTACTGCTACATCGGCGAGACTCGGCTTGAACGCGCTATCGAAGAACTCGGACTTGAAGACGAGGTGCAGATCGATTACAGGGCTTTTGAACTTGACCCCTCCGCTCCGAATGAAGTGGTCAGCACCACTCCCGAACGATTCGCAATGAAATATTGCCTCTCGCTTGAAGACGCCAGGAAGCAGATCGACGAGATATCGGCATTAGGGCGCGAACTCGGCATTGACTTCCGCTATGCCACCACACTTTATTCCAACACGAGAGATGCCCACCGGCTTATGAAACTGGCTGAAGTCGAATATGACCATGCCACCGTAGAGAGACTTAACGAAGCGCTGTTTAAGGCTTATTTCGTGGAGAATCTCGTTCTGGCCGACCATGAAGTGCTTCTGAAGAAAGCCCTCGGGGCCGGAATGGATGAAGAGAAAGTGCGTCGGGTGCTTGACTCTGACGAGTTTGACGACGAAGTGAGGTTTGACGAGCGTGAGGCCGCAATGCGCGGAGTGCGCGGAGTGCCATATATCGTCTTCAACGGAAACTTCGCCGTGCCTGGAGCCATGAGCGTAGACGGATTCAAATCAGCCCTTCAGCGCGAATTGAAGAAGCAGCAAAGTGAACACGAGCAAGGCAGTGACAACGCCGAACGTCCGCATCAGTGCGGCCCCGACGGATGCAAGTTGCTCTAATACAAAGGAGGCTACCATGATAAAGGAATTGATGGTGCAGGGTGTTTTTGCTGAAAATACCTACTTCTACATCGACCCTGTCAGCAATGCCGGATTCCTTATCGATCCCGGCGCACAGGCCGGTTTGATCTACGACGCCATTCGCAGCAACGGTTGGAAAATTGAAAAGATACTCCTCACCCACGGCCATTTCGACCATTTCGGAGCGGCCGAGATACTGAGAGAGCAACTGGCGGCGCCGATATATATCTATCCTGAAGACAGCAGATATCTCATAGACCCGCGGCTCAACCTCAGCGCCGGCTCGGGCGCCCCTGTCACCGTGGCTCACTATGAGGAATTGCACGACGGCGAGATAATCCGGCTGAAGGAGAACAACAGTTTTCAACTGAAAGTGATCCACACTCCAGGACATACGCCCGGCTCTGTGACTTTTTATTCCGTGCGTGAAGGGGCGGCCTTCGTGGGCGACCTCCTCTATCAGCACGGGCCGGGACTCACCCACTTTCCGGGCGGCAACCGGAGGATGCTGGAAGAATCCATCATCAACAAGATCCTGACCTTACCCGACGACACCCTCCTGCTCTCGGGCCACTCCTCTCCCATCACCGTGGCGGAGGAAAGGCGGCTCCTGCTGTAGACAGCCGCAGTGAAAGATAAAGGTGATACTTATGTGTATCGCCCCGGGTTTATGATGAAGGCTGAAAAAAGCATTCCGGGCCGCTGTGTGATGCCGAATGATACTTTTATTTGTGTATTTCGCAAATAATAGTTAATTTTGCAGTCAGAAAACACAATAACTAAACAAGAACAGACATGAAGTTATTAGA